>NZ_JBPBBA010000028.1:0-56173 GCF_050896395.1 Nioella aestuarii
TAAACTCAATCAAGGATGAGCCAGAGCCTCCAAAACAAAACCCGCTCTGATGTCCCAAATTATCTGACGACGGACACCGTCAGCGTGTTCTGGACGAGAAAGCCCGCCAATCTTGATGGGGCGAACCAGGCGCGTGAGCTATTCGCCAGCAGCTATGATCAGAGAGTAGAAAGTGAACTGGGTTACACTGACTATGGACGGAACGGAGTAAAGGCACATCCCAAGGAAAGTTCGTACAAGGGCTATGTTTTCGAAAAGGGGCTGGCGAGGGCCATAGACGAGTGGCCTGAATTGACCTCTGACATTGCGGGTGGGACGGGCGCCCGAAAGGACAATGCCTGGGCGATGCGTTCAAATGCCTATGATCGAATGGCCTTGTGGCTCTACCCGACATGGAACCCTCTGAACATAGAGACCATGTCAGAAGAAACACCCCCGAAATTCAATCTTCCCTGTGACGAGGGCAAATCCGACGCCCTCGTTCGTGTCACCAAGACGGGGGACTCGGGCGTTGTGTTCGTTCTGATCTGGTAGCAGGTCAGGGGGTCTCTGGAATGATTCCGGGGGCCCTATTCCGCTGCCCGGTCACAGCATCGCGGCGCAGCGGGCCGTGGGGGTCGGTAGGCCAACCCGCTCGGGGTTGATGATCAGGTGCCAGGTTGCGGGATAGCCCGGTGCCTGCGCACGGGTGTAGGAACAGCCATCGGGCGTGGTGTAGGTCTGCGCCAGCGCGGCGCCGGATGTGAGCGCAGTGACGGTTAGCGCGACGGCGAGGGTACGGGTGGTGGTCATATCGAGGCCTCCGGTGGGAAGGGGACGGGTTTCATTCCCCCATCTTCCGCAATCCCCCGTCCGTGCCCGCGACCGGAATCAGGAAATTCCGGGGCGCTCGCCTAAGCTTTTCTGAAAATCCGATGCTTAATCCCGGTCCAGATCCCGCGCGATCAGTTCCTTCATGATCTCATTCGTGCCGCCATAGATCTTCTGCACGCGGGCATCGGCGTAAAGCTCGGCGATCAGGTATTCGTTCATGTAACCGTAGCCGCCATGCAGTTGCAGGCATTCGTCGACGATTTCGCATTGGGTCTGGCTGCCCCACCATTTGGCCATGGCGGCCTTTTCGGCGGTCAGCGTGCCTTGTTCCAGCTCCTCCAGACATTGATCAAGGAAGGCGGCCAGGATTTCCACCTTGGTGGCACACTCAGCCAGCTTGAAGCGGGTGTTCTGAAAATCCATGACCCGCTGGCCGAACGCCTTGCGTTCCTTCACATAGGCCAGCGTCACATCCAGTGCGCATTGGGACGAGCCAAGCGCGCCATAACCCAGGATCAGCCGTTCCCACGGCAATTGCCGCATCAGCTGGTAGAAGCCCTGGCCTTCCTCGGTGCCCAACAGGTGGTCGCGGGGAATGCGGACGTCTTCGAAGAAAAGCTCCGCCGTGTCGTTTCTGCGCATCCCCATCTTGTCGAGCTTGCGGCCCACGCGGTAGCCTTCCAGCCCTTCGGTCTCGACAATCATCAGAGACACACCCTTGGCGCGCGATGTTGGGTCGGTTTTGGCCACCAGCAACAGCAGGTCAGCACTGCCCCCATTGGTGATGAAGGTCTTGGACCCGTTGATAAGGTATTCGTTCCCGTCCGGCACGGCCGTGGTGCGGACTGCCTGCAAGTCACTGCCGGTGCCGGGCTCTGTCATGGCGATGGCGCCCACCATCTCGCCGCTCGCCAGCTTGGGTAGCCAGCGCGCCTTCTGCTCTTCGGTGCCATAGGCGATGATGTAATGGGCGGCGATGTTGTGGACCGCAAAGCCCCACCCGCTGTCACCCGCCTTGGCCTGTTCGATAAAGGTTACCGCGTCGAAATGACGGCTAAGGCCAAGCCCGCCGTGATCCTCTGGTGTGGTGGCGCCGAGAATGCCCAGATCGCCTGCCTTGCGCCAGAACGCTTTGGGGATCTTGCCCAAGTCTTTCCATTCATCCCGATGCGGCTGAAATTCCTCTTCCAGAAACCGGCGCACGGTATCGGCATAGGCGTGATGGTCGTCCTGCATCCACAGATGGTTGGGCATTTTCGGTCCTCCTCGCGGGGGATGGTGCCGCGCAGGAGCGTTTCGGGCAAGTATGCCGTAGCGGCGGTCTGGTCGGCAAAATGCTTTCCGTTGACAGCCAATAGTGCGATCCGTAGCGCTGGTTCCAGATGCCAGTGACGTGAAAGGATGCGCTATGTCCGTCTATTGCTACCATCCTGTTACGGTTGCCCTTCACTGGGCCCTTGCGGTGCTGATCATAATGATGCTTTGGGTGGGAACTTATGTTTTGGCCCCGATGGACAATGCGGATCCCGACAAGCTGACGATGTTGGCCATACACCGGGGAATCGGTCTTGTGATCCTGACCCTAACCGTTCTGCGGATCATTTTGCGCCGGTTCCTGCCCGCGCCCGAACACGCAAAGACCGGCAGCGCATTTCTTGACAAGTTGGGGCAGGCGATGCCGAAGCTCATGAATATCTTCGTGATCCTGATGGCTGTCTCGGGCATGGTTCTGGGCCGCATGTCTGGCCTGTCGGATGCCCTGGCGGGCACCTTGCCGCTGCCCGAAAGCTTCTTTGAATTCAGCCCACGTGTGATCCATGGCATCCTTGCAAGGCTGATCATGGCCATGCTGGCGCTGCACATTCTGGGCGCGCTCTACCATCAGATCATGTTGCGCGACGGGCTGTTTCAACGGATGTGGTTCGGAAAAAGATCATAGCGTAGCGCCAGGAACCGGCAGAGTTGCCGAGATCACCCTCTATGCTGCACCATCTGGCAGGCAGGTTTCGGGGATTTGGCCCATGCTAAAATATTTCGGTTCACCGGATCAGCAGCTTCTTCAGAAAAAGAGCGAAGCGTTGATGCGCAGCCTGAAGGATGATCCGCGCGTGTGTTCTCATGGACGCGGGGTGAATGTTACCGCCTATGATGAGGACGCGGCAGACCTGACCGCAGATATCGCGGCGGTCATTGGCGTCAGTGCCTGTGAAGCTGTGCCAAAGCACCTGGTGCCCGAATTTGTTCTACGGCTGGAAGCGCGCGGGATGACAACCGATGTCATCGGATTGTTTACCGGCGGTCTTGATGCGGTCGAGAAATGTCGCGAGGCTTTGGCACGTCGGTCACTACCCGATGATCTGACCGTTCGGATCATCGACCGGGATGCCCCGGACGACTGGCTGCTGGCCTATGCTGAGGTGGCCGAACCTCATGGCGTGCTGCCCCCCGCTGCCGCCTTTATGCGCGGCATAGCCAAACCGGGATTCGCAATGGTGGCCTTCGACCGTGGGGGCAAGCCCGTGGCATGCGCTGGCTCGATTAAGAACACGCATCCCGACAGCGTCTACCCCGATCAGGCTCAATGGGGGCAGTTGGCAACCGATCCATCCCGGCAGGGGGAAGGAATAGCCCGGGCACTTGGAGCGATGGCGTTGATCGAGTCCCACGAACGTCTCGGGGCCAATCGGTTCAAAACGGGAATTCGCAAAGGCAATGAGCCTTCAATCCGGCTTTGCACGTCGCTTGGCGTGACAGACAGCGGCAGCTACATTGTTGCGGCGATGGACCCGCTTGTCTTTCCGGGCGAGAAATTGACCAAATAGTCGTCAGGCGGCCAGCCCTTTTGACCCCATATCGAGGAATTTCTTGCGGCGGCCAGCGATCAACTCGTCACGGGTCTTGCCGTCCATGGCGGTCAGCAGCGCCTCGATTCCTTCGCCGACCCGCTTGATCGTGGTCACACGGTCGCGTTGCGCGCCACCGAGCGGTTCCTTGATGATCCGGTCGCAGACGCCCAGTTTTTCCAGATCCTGCGCGGTCAGGCGCAGCGCTTCTGCCGCTTCACGCATCTTGCCGCCGTCTTTCCAGAGAATGGACGCGCAGCCTTCGGGCGAGATCACCGAATAGATTGAGTGTTCCAGCATCGCCAGCTTGTCGGCCGTGGCAAAGGCAACCGCACCGCCCGAGCCGCCCTCGCCGATCACGACAGAGATCAGGGGAACCCCGATTTGCAGGCATTTTTCAGTCGAACGCGCAATCGCCTCGGATTGGCCGCGTTCCTCTGCGCCCTTGCCGGGATAGGCGCCGGGGGTGTCCACCAACGTCACAACGGGCAAATTGAACCGATCGGCCAGATCCATCAGGCGCACGGCCTTTCGGTAACCCTCTGGTCGGGCCATGCCGAAATTCCGCTCAATCCGGGTTTTGGTATCATGGCCTTTTTCATGGCCGATCACCATGACGGGGCGATCGTTGAACCGCGCCAGACCACCCATGACGGCGTGGTCATCGGCAAAGTTCCGGTCGCCCGCCAGCGGCGTGTATTCGGTAAAGAGGGCCTGAATATAGTCGCGGCAATGGGGCCGGTCGGGATGGCGGGCCACCTGGCATTTGCGCCACGGCGTCAGCGACTTGTAGAGATCGGCCAGCATATCGGCGGCTTTTTTGTCGAGCGCCTTGGCCTCTGCCTCGATATCCATCTCCTTGTTGCCGCGCGCCATGGCCCGCAGCTCCTCGGCCTTGCCTTCGATTTCGGCAAGAGGTTTTTCGAAGTCGAGATAGTTCATGCAAAGCCTCCGTCTGACCCTTGGCTATATGACGGCCGCGGCGGGGATTTGCAACGTTTCGCGTTGAGGGAAAAGGCCCCGGCCATGCGGCACGGGGCCAATTGGGGGTTTAGCCTGCCGCGATCAGCTCTGACTGGGCCACGATCACCTCGGCTTGCTTGATGGACGCGATGTCCACGAGGCGGCCTTTGTAGACCGTCGCACCCGCACCAGAGGCCTTGGCCTGCTCCATCGCAGCGAGGATTTCCCGGGCTTCTGCCACGGCCTCCTCGGAAGGGGTAAACACCTGATTTGCAAGGGCGATCTGTTTGGGGTGGATGGCCCATTTGCCTACCATCCCAAGCGTGGCAGAGCGCCGCGCCTGCGCGACATAGCCGTCATCGTCCGAGAAGTCGCCAAAGGGGCCGTCGACGGGAAGGATGCCGTGGGTTCGGCAGGCGGCAACGATGGCGGTTTGTGCCCAGTGCCAGGGGTCGGAGTAGTGGCGCGTGCCCCCATGCAGCATGTAATAGTTTTCCTGCGTTCCGCCGATGCCGGTGGTCTGCATCCCCATGGAGGCCGCGAAATCGGCGGCCCCGAGGCTCATGGCCTGCAGTCGTGGCGAAGAGGCGGCGATGTCCTCGACATGGGCGATGCCAGCAGCTGATTCGATGATCACCTCGAAGGCGATTTTCTTGCTGCGGCCCTTGGCGGATTCGATGGCTGTCACGAGAGCATCAACAGCATAGACATCCTCGGCGCAGCCCACTTTGGGGATCATGATCTGGTCGAGCCGATCCGAGGATTGCTCAAGAAGATCAACAACATCGCGGTACCAATAGGGGGTGTCGAGCCCGTTGATGCGCACAGAAAGGGTTTTGCTTCCCCAGTCCACGTTGCCGATCGCCTCGATCACATTGGCGCGGGCCTGGTCCTTGTCGGAGGGCGCAACCGAGTCCTCCAGATCGAGATTGATCACATCGGCGGCCGATGCGGCCATTTTGGCGAACAGCTTCGTGTTGGAGCCGGGACCGAAGAGCTGACAGCGGTTTGGGCGGGCGGGGGCAGCGGGCTGGAGGCGGAAGGACATGGGCGGCTTCCCTTTGAGCAAGGATATGTCGTTTGGGTTCCTGCCTTGGGTAGATTATTGCGCCGCGGCGCGCAAGTGCTGCATTGCGGCAATGCGCGATTTGGCCGCGAAAGAGGGCGGTGCCCCCTTCACAGCCCCAGTGCAGACGATAGGCGTGATCCGTGCCTCTGCCGCGGCGACGAAGGTTTTTCTCGAAAAACCTTCAGGCCTGAAAAATCTTCGGGAAGATTTTTCGGTTGGGGCAGCAAAATTCTTCGGGAAGAATTTTCATCTGCCCCTAGCGCTCATCACTGGAGGTCAGAAAAAGCTGCCTGCAACCGCCGAACGGTTTCTTCGATATTGGCGCGTGGCGTGGCGAGAACGAAGCGGTTCCACAATTCAGATCCGGTTCCGAACCATTTGCCAGGGGCAGGCGTTATCTGGGCCTGCCCATTCACGCGCGCGGTGATTTCTTCTTCGCTCATGCCCGTGCCGGAAAAATCGACCCAGGGCAGGTAGGTGGCTTGCAAGGGCATCGAGCGCAGACCGGGAATGGCGTTCACGCCCTCATCGAAGATGCGACGGTTTTCCTCCAGATAGGCCAGCTGCGCGGCAACCCATTCGTTGCCGTCCGGCGAATAGGCCGCTTTGGACGCGACGGCACCCAGGGTCGTGGCGTCATAATTGAGCGCGGTCAGGCGGTCGCCCATCTGGGTGCGGAGCCTGTCATCGGGGATGATCATCTGCCCCACCCGCAGCCCCGCCAGGTTGAAGGTTTTGGACGCGGCGAAGAGCGTGACCATCCGGTCTCGGTGTTCAGGTGCGGCGATTGCCATCGGTACGTGAGTGTTGCCCGCATAGACCAGATCGGCATGAACTTCGTCACTGACGAGGATCAGATCGTGGCGCGCGGCGAACGCGGCCACCTGGCGCAATTCCTCTACGGACCAGACCCGACCCGAGGGATTTTGCGGCGAGCAGAAGAGCAGGACTTTCGTCTTGGGCGTAATGGCCGCCTCGGCGCCATCCCAGTCCAGTTCATACCGACCATCGACAAGCGCCATGGGCAGCTCCACATGGTTGCGGCGCGCCCGGTGGGTTTTCAGCCGGAACTCATGATAAACGGGGGTGAAGAACGCAATGTCGTCGCCCGGTTCGCTCCAGACATCGAGGCAGAGTGCGATTGCCATGCCGAGACCCTGGGCGGTCAGCACCCAATCGGGGTCAACTGTCCAGTCGTGCCGGGTCTGCATCCACCAGCAAAAGGCTTTGACATATCCCTTGCGGTCGAAGCCGTAGTTGAAGATCCCTCTTTCGGCCTCTCGAGTGACAGCCTCGATCACGCAAGGCGCGGTGGGATAGTCGGAGTCCGCCACATGCATCGCAATGCCATCAGACCCAACACCGAACTGGCCCATACTGTCCCATTTACCGCTGAAGGTGCCGCGCATCTGGTGGTTCGTATTAAAGTCCATTGAGTCCTCAGGCATTGATTTGCGCGTCAAGCTACCCAATCGCGGGCCGGGCGCAAGGGGGCGTTGCGACGCCGCGCGGGATCGCTTATCTGGAGCGCATGCTGAGACCTATTCTGATCCACCCCGACCCGCGCTTGAAGAAACTGGCCGACCCTGTGACGGACCTGACTGATGACTTGCGTGCTGTTGCCAGCGATATGCTGGAAACCATGTATGACGCGCCGGGCATCGGTTTGGCAGCGCCGCAGATCGGGTTGTCGAAACGGCTGATTGTCGTGGATTGCGTGAAGGCGGAGGGCGAGGCGCCCCGGCCCTTGGCAATGTTCAACCCAGAGGTGGTCGCCAGTTCCGATGAGACCAGCGTTTACGAGGAGGGCTGCCTGTCGATCCCCGAGATCTATGCAGAGGTCACCCGCCCCGCCGAGGTCGAGGTGCGCTGGATGGATCTGGACGGGAACGAACAGCAAGAGGTGTTCAAGGGC
Organism: Nioella aestuarii; assembly: GCF_050896395.1. NCBI lineage: Bacteria > Pseudomonadati > Pseudomonadota > Alphaproteobacteria > Rhodobacterales > Paracoccaceae > Nioella > Nioella aestuarii. The sequence continues at coordinate 7,604 of NZ_JBPBBA010000028.1, forward strand.
CTTTGGGCGACGTGTCTTCAGCATGAGATCGACCATTTGGACGGCAAGCTGTTCATCGACTACCTCAAACCGCTGAAGCGGCAGATGATCACGCGCAAGATGGTCAAGCTCAAGCGGGAACGGGCGCGGGACGGGGCGTGAGCGTTCTGCCCATCCTGTGCTGGCCCGATGCGCGGCTGAGACAGGTTTGCGAACCGGTCCAGGGGGATGTGTCGGCGCTGGCGGCTGATATGCTGGACACGATGTATGCCGCCAAGGGGCGGGGGCTGGCCGCGCCACAGGTCGGGCGGATGGTTCGGCTTTTCGTCATGGATATCGGCTGGAAAGAGGGCGCGCGCCAACCAAGGGTGTTTGTGAATCCCGAGCTTGATATCAGCTACGATCGGTTTGAAAGCGGCGAAGAAGCCTGCCTGTCGATTCCGGGTGTTGCGGCGCGGGTGATGCGCCCGCCCGAATTGGTGATCCGCTGGAGCGACCTCGATGGCGCCCGGCACCAGGAGCATATGACAGGCTTTGCCGCGCGCTGCGTTCAGCATGAGGTGGATCATTTAAACGGGCTGGTGATCTTCGACCGGCTTCCCCCCGAACATCGCGATCAGATGGAGAAAGACTATGCCCGTTAGACCTTTCGTGATGTGGCCCGACAAACGGCTGCGGACGCCCGCAGAGCCGGTGGCGCAGGTGACGGACGAGATCCGTGCGATCTGGGAGGACATGATCGAGACCATGGACGCGATGCCCGGTGTCGGGCTGGCCGCACCCCAGATCGGGGTGATGCTGCGGCTGGCGGTCGTCGATGCCTCGAACGAGCGGGGCAAGGCGGTGCGCATGGCCAATCCACAGATCCTGCATTCGTCGATCGAGCTGCGCCCGCATGAGGAGGCAAGCCCGAACCTGCCCGGTGTCTACGCCAAGATCGAGCGGCCCCGCGCGGTGACAGTGACCTATATGGACCATCACGGGATGACGGTGCGCAAGGATTTCGTGGGGCTATGGGCCACCAGCGTGCAGCACCAGATCGACCACCTGAATGGCAGGATGTATTTCGACAATCTCAGCAAGGTGAAACGCGATATGTTCCTGCGCAAGGCGAGGAAGCGGGCATGAGGGTCGTGTTCATGGGCACGCCGGATTTTTCGGTTCCGGTGCTGGAGGCTCTGGTCGCTGCGGGCCACGAGATTGCCGCCGTCTATTGCCAGCCGCCGCGCCCTGCCGGACGGGGCAAGAAGGAACGGCCGACGCCGGTCCATGCGCGGGCGTTGGAACTGGGGTTGCAGGTGCGCCACCCGGTGTCGCTGAAAGGGGCCGAGGAACAGGCTGCTTTTGCCGACCTGAATACCGACGTTGCCGTTGTGGTGGCTTACGGGCTTCTGCTGCCGCAGGCAGTTCTGGATGCGCCCCGCTTTGGCTGCCTCAATATCCACGCGAGCCTTTTGCCGCGCTGGCGGGGCGCCGCGCCCATTCACCGTGCGATCATGGCGGGCGACGCGGAAACCGGCGTGTGCATCATGCAGATGGAGGCAGGGCTCGATACCGGGCCGGTGCTGCTGCGCAAGGTCATCGGCATCGGTGTCGAGGAGACCACACAGGACCTGCATGACCGGCTGAGCGCCCTTGGCGCGGAGGCCATCGTGGAGGCGCTGGACCGGCTGCCGGAATTGGAGCCAGAGGTGCAGCCCGAGGCGGGTGTCACCTATGCCCACAAGATCGACAAGGCCGAGGCGCGGGTGAACTGGACGCTGCCTGCCGACCAGATCGACCGGCAAATAAGGGGCCTGTCACCTTTTCCGGGGGCGTGGACGGTCTTACATGGTAAGAGGCTGAAGCTGCTGCGCTGTCGGGTGGCGGAAGGCCATGGTCAGCCCGGTGAGGTTCTGGACGGTCTAACAATCGCCTGTGGCGAATGGGCCATAGAGGTGACCGAGGCGCAGATCGAGGGCCGGGGACGGCAGGACGCTGAGACATTTCTGCGCGGCAATCCGTTGGCGCCTGGCACGGTTTTGGGAGAGTAAGGTTATGGTTCTGTTCACGTTTTTCGGATCGATCTTCATCGCCGTGGTGGTGGCGATCCTGTTCGAACGGTGGGGGGTCACCCGCAACGGATACGCCATGTCGATCCTGATCGCGCTTGGGGCTGTTGTCGTGCTGTTTTTCCTGCGCTCTCTATTCCATCTGAGGATTGGATCGCCGGGGCTCGATGCCATCATCGGGGCCTCGGCGGCGCTGATCCTGATCCCCGTAGGCGCCGCGCGCGGGCGGGGCCGACGCAACCGCAGACGCTGAATTTCACCATCGGTCCTTCAAAACGGGCCTGAGAGAGAGCATATATTCCTAATGGGTATCGTTCTTTACATGATCATCATCGGTGCGGCGGCGGGCTTTTTGGCGACGCGCATCATGGATGTGCGCACTGATGTGGTGACGACGATTGGCATCGGTATTCTTGGGGCCATTATCGGCGGGCTGGTCCTGCGGTTTTTGCTGACCGTGATGGGGATGCTGTCGGGTTTCGTCGGCGCGATCCTGGGCGCGCTGTTGCTGATCTGGATCTGGCAGACCTACTTGAAACGCTGATCACACGCGCGGCGGGCGGGCCTTGTAGACCGGCAAACGCCAGCCGAACAGCAATGATCCTGCGCGCAAGGCGAAGCAGGTGGCAATGCAGGCGATGACCGGGGCCAGCGGATGCGGTGTGAGCATCGCAGCCAGAACTGCCGCACCTGCCCCCGCGAAGGCGGCCGTGACATAGAGTTCGCCTTGTTTCAGGACCAGCGGCACCTCGTTACAGACCACGTCGCGCATGAGCCCCCCCATTGTGCCGGTAGCGACCCCCATGACAATCACGATCCCCGCAGAATGATCGAGCGACTGCGCCACCCCCGCGCCTGCGGCAACGGCAATGGCCAGCGCAATGGCATCAAGCCAGAGCAGTACCTTGTAGCGGCTTTCAAAGAGATGCGCCGTAAAGAAGACCACAAACGCGGCAGCGCAGGCGATGGCCGGCGGGGTGGGGTTCGCGACCCAGAAGACCGGGTTCCTGTCCAGCAGAAGATCGCGCAGGGTGCCGCCGCCGACGGCCGTCAGGCAGGCGATGAAGAAGAACCCCACAATGTCGAGCTGCGCCCGGCTGGCGACAAGCGCACCGGAGAGGGCGAAGACGAGGACGGAGGCATAGTCGAGAAGCATCAGGGTCATGGCCCGTGCCTTTGACAGGTTTGCCGCGTTTGGGGAAGGGGGAAGGCCGTTCGAACGGCCTTGATACGCGGCTTCGAAGCCGCGTCCCCGCGCCCCGCTCAGCCCTTCTTGAACGGGGCCATGCCGGCGCGGGCAAGCTCATCTGCGCGTTCGTTTTCCGGGTGGCCTGCATGACCTTTGACCCATTCCCACGTCACCCGGTGGCGGGCCTGGGCCTCGTCCAGCCTCTGCCACAGGTCGACATTCTTCACGGGTTTCTTGTTCGACGTCTTCCAGCCGTTTCGCTTCCAGCCGTGAATCCAGCCGGTGACGCCGTTCTTTACATAGGCGGAATCCGTGACCACAGTGATCGCCGAGGGCCGCGTCAGGCTTTCCAGCGCGGCGATGGCGGCCAGCAATTCCATGCGGTTGTTGGTGGTCTCGGCCTCGCCGCCGTTCAGCTCGCGTTCCTTGACAACCTGCTCGCCATCCTTGGCCTGCAATAGCGCGCCCCAGCCTCCGGGGCCGGGATTGCCCGAGCAGGCACCGTCGGTATAGGCGAAGAGATCGGGCATCAGAAGATCAGGTCCACGGCCAGCGCATTCACCACCACAAGTGTCAGCAACACGCGCAAGCGCATCCACCATTGGGGCGCGAGCCCCCGCTTCCAGAAATACCGGTCGAGCGCCAATAGGCCGAGGAAGCCGACGATCAGCGCCGCCGCAGCCCGCTCGGCCCCGCCGCCGGTCATGAAAAAGGCCCATAGCGCCGGGAGAACCGACAGCGCATAGCCTAGCCAACCGGTGTCTTGCGCGGCAAAGCCCCATAGGACGCCCGACATGAAGGCGAGGATGATCGCGCCGTAGAAAAGCTGCAAATAGGGGCCGACAAACCGCGGCCCCATCACCTCGGCCCCCCATTCGGCCAAGCCCGGCAGCACGACAGTCAGCGCCCCCCAAAGAAAGGGGATCAGACCGGCAAGGCCAAGCAGAAGGGCGGGGCGGGGGATCGGGGTCATTGGTGGGGCTCCGGTCATTTGCGGCCCTTATCGCGAGCGGGGCCGGGAAGGGCAAGCCGGGATCGGCTTAGGCACGGGTCGCGGTCAGCAGGATGAAACGGTCGATGGTGCCGGCAAGCCCTGAACCTTCCCCAGATGTAGACCGGATACCGGAAAAACCAGCCTGTGAAAGCAGATCGTGCAGCTCTGGTTCCTCGTAATAAGCGTAGAAACGGCCCAGGCTGTCGCGGCGTTCGCCCGCCCCAAGTTTAAGGCCGAGATAGAGCGTACCCGACGGGCGAAGCGCCCTGTGGATGGCGGAGAGGTGCCGGGGGAAATCCGCTTTGGGCGCGTGAAGTAGGGAGAAGCTCGCCCAGATGCCGTCGTAGGCGGCGGTCTCAGCCAGGTCGTCGAAACTGCCGAGCCTTGCGTTGACGCCCTTTTCCCGTGCGGTTTTCACGAAGGCGGGGGTAGCATCTATCGCGCTGACGGCGAAGCCTTCTGCCACCATGCGCGCTGCATGGAGTCCGGGGCCGCAGCCAAGGTCGAAGATCGCGCCGCCCTTGGGGATCAGCGAGAGAAAATCGGTGAGGGCCTGCCGCTCACTTTCGCTGAACTCCAATGCGGCGTAGTCGGCAGCCTTTTGCGTGTAGGTCTTTAGGGTCTTGTCATCCACCATGTCAGGCCCGCTCCAAAGCCAGCCGCAGACCGAGACCGGCAAAGACGGCGGCGAAGCTGCGGCTCATCCAGCGCATAGCGCGTTCGCTGCCGAGGATCGCCTTTCGGGCGAAGGCGGCGAAGGTTCCGTAAAGCGCGAAGACAACGAAGGTCATGGCCATGAAGATGCCGCCAAGCAGCGCCATTTCAGCGGTGGCCGAGGCAGGGTTGCCGGACAGGAAGGGCGGCAGCAGGGCCAGGAAGAAGATCGAAAGCTTGGGGTTGAGGATGTTGATCAGCGCGCCCCTGATGGCAATGCGGGGGCCGTTTTCCACCGTCTGCGTGGCCTCTACCCGAAGCGCCCCGCCTTCGCGAAGGGCGCTATAGGCCAGCCACAGCAGATAGGCGACGCCCGCCCATTTCACCACGTTGAAGATCAGGGCGGAGCTGTGCATGACCGCCGCCAGCCCAAGGGCGGCCGCCGCGATATGGGGTACGATCCCGATCGTGCAGCCAAGCGCCGCCCAGATGGCGGCACGGCGCCCCTGACCAAGCCCAAGGGCGAGCGTATAGACAACGCCGGTGCCGGGGGCGAGTACGACGACGAGTGCGGTCAAAAGGAACTGGGCAGAAATCATCAAGCGGCCTTTCGGGTCAGGGTTGCTGCATGGGCGGCGATGGCGATGGCCTCTTGCGAGGTGGAGAAAAGCTGCCCGTCGGGCGAGACCTTGAAGGAACAGAAATAGAGGCCCCGCTCCGGGGTGGGGGCTCCGCTTGCCAAGGGGCGGCCCGTGGGGTCGAGCGCAGCGCAGTCCGGTCCCAGAAGCGGCCGCAGATCGACGGTATAGCCGATGGCGGCAATGATCGCGTCAAAGGGGGCAGAGGTGCCGTCGCTGAATCGCAGTTCGGAACCGTTCATCTGCGCGATTCCGGGTTTCACGGCGATGCGGCCTTCCTTGATTGCGCCGAGTGTGCCGACGTCGATCAACGGAATGCGGTCGTCCTCATGCACCAGGGCGGCGGGGCCTTTGGACATGGATCTCAGGCCGTAGCTTTCCGGCCGCCCCACGGCGAAGCGCAGGACCGGGGCCGTCAGGATATCGGCCAGCTTGTAGCCGAGCATCTTGGTCAGCAGGCCGAACGAGGTGATGGGGATGCCAAACAATTGCTTGGGCAGAATGTTCACGGGGCCACGCACGGACATGGTCACATCGACCCCGGCGCGTGCCAAGTCCAGCGCGATATCGCCGCCGGAATTGCCGAACCCCACGACAAGCACCCTTTGACCGGCGAAGGGTGCGGGGGTTTTGTAGTCGCTTGAATGCAGGATCGGGCCGGTGAACTGGCCGGGCCAGTCGGGTTGCCGGGGTGTGCCGTTGACGCCTGTGGCCACCACCACGATATCCGCCGTTTCCACACCGCCAGAGTGGGTGATCTGCCAGCCATCCCCGTGGGGCGTTATCCGCTCCACCGCGCAACCAAGCTGAGGGGTTAGCCCATGATGTGTGGTGTAAGCTTGCATATAGGCAATGACGTCATCGCGACTTGGGTATCTGCCAACACCTTTCGGATAGGACAGCCCCGGCAGGGTAGATCGCCCGCGCGCCGTGTGCAGATGCAGGCAGTCATAGTGATTGCGCCAGCTGCTGGCGACACAATCGGCCCGGTCCAGGATCACCGGCGTGATGCCCTTTGACTTGAGACAGGCGGCAGCGGCGAGCCCGGCAGGGCCTGCACCTACGATCACTGCTTTCATGGCCTTTTCTCCTGTTTCGGCATCAGCCTGCCTCTGACCTGCACGGCGGTTTTATGGGGCTGGACCTCAGCACAGTTTTGTCATGCCCGCGCCTAGGCTGTCAGTGGGCCGCCGATGGAACCCGAACCTTTCATAGAGCGGCTCGACCCCCTTCGCGGCCATCAACCCAATGGTCGATCCGGGGCCTGCGAGAGGGGCAATTTCTTCCAAAAGGCGGGTGACGATTGCATCAGCGATGCCTTGCCCGCGATGCGATGGCGCGACGATGACGTCCTGAACGTAGAAATAGAGCACCCCGTCGCCAACGACCCGCCCGAACCCGACCAACCTGTCGCCGTCATGTGCCGTGACGGTTGCCACGGCTTGGTCAAGGGCACGCCGCGCCATGTCATGAGAGATTTCTCCCCACCCGCAGGCGGCACGCATCGAGATGAACTCGGTGATGCCGGGAGGCGTGGTGGAGAGCGTGACAGGCATGGGTCAGACCTGTTCCCGCAGCACGCGGGGGACCTTGAATTCCACGTTCTCGACGGCGGTTTCCACCTGTTCGACAGTGACATCAAACCGTTCACGGAAGGCGTCGATCACCTCTTCCACAAGAATTTCGGGGGCGGAGGCTCCGGCGGTGACGCCGACGGAGCCGATGCCTTCCAGCGCCCGCCAGTCGATGTTCTCGGCCCGCTGCACCAATTGCGAATAGGAACAGCCCGCCTTGGCGCCGACCTCGACCAGACGGCGGGAGTTCGACGAATTGGGCGCCCCCACGACGAGGATCGCATCGGCCTTGGGCGCGATGGCCTTGACCGCAGCCTGCCGGTTGGTGGTGGCGTAGCAGATGTCTTCCTTGTGGGGGCCGACAATGGCGGGGAAGCGCGCCTGAAGGGCGGCCACGATGCCCGCCGTGTCATCGACCGACAGGGTGGTCTGGGTGATGAAGGCAAGCCTTTCGGGGTCGCGCGGGGCAAGGCCAGCCACATCTGCTTCGGTCTCCACCAGCAGCACCTCGCCCTCGGGCAGCTGACCCATGGTGCCGATGGTCTCTGGGTGGCCCGCATGGCCGATCATCACCATTTGCAGCCCGTTTGCGTGGTGGCGTTCAGCCTCGATATGGACCTTGGAGACCAGCGGGCAGGTGGCATCGACAAAGACCATCTGACGGGCCTCGGCGGCGGCGGGCACCGACTTTGGCACACCGTGGGCGGAGAAGATCACCGGGCGGTCATCGGGACAGTCCTCCAGCTCCTCCACGAAGATGGCACCTTTGTTGCGAAGGTCGTCCACGACGAATTTGTTATGCACGATCTCATGCCGGACATAGACCGGTGCGCCCCATTTCTCGATTGCCATTTCGACGATCTTGATGGCCCGGTCGACGCCGGCGCAGAAGCCGCGCGGGGAGGCAAGGTAAAGGGTGAGGGGCGGTTTGGTCATCGGCGGCTCCTTCGTGTCGGCTCACAGGTAAGGCCAAGGGGCGGGCGCGTCCAGCCCACGCAAAGGTGACTGGGGAGGTGATTGCATAGGGGCGCGGGATGGGTCGATATGGACGGATGCGAACGGATGAAAGGACACCTCAATGTTGATGCCTCGCCAGAAGACCCCCGACCTGAGCCTGCCCACCACAGATGGCGCGGGGTTCACCCTGTCGGCAGAGTCTCACGCGCGTGGCACGATTATCTGCTTTTACCGGGGGTTGCACTGCCCGCTTTGCGCCACCTATCTGAAGGAACTGACCCGGCTGCTGCCGGAGTTTGCCGACCGCGGCGTGGGCGCGGTTGCGGTCAGCTCGGATGGTGAAGACCGGGCCCGCGCGATGCAGGAAAAAGTGGGCGGCGAGGGGCTGCGCTATGCCTATGATCTGCCGCTTTCTACGGCGCGCAATGACTGGGGGCTGTTCATATCGACCTCTCGCGGAAAGACCTCGATCGGGATCAAGGAACCGGCGCTGTTCGCGGAGCCCGGCCTGTTCCTGATCAACCCTGACCAGACGCTCTATTACATGTCGGTGCAGACCATGCCCTTCGTGCGACCTCATTTCAAAGAGCTGCTTGGCGCAATCGACTTTGCCATCGCCAATTCCTATCCGGCGCGGGGCGAGTATACCGGGGCGCTGTAAAATCATCTGCTGTTCCCCGCAAAGAGCAGCTTTAGCCGTGTCAGAGCTGTTTCTGCCCTGGCATGGATCTGATCGGCATCCGGTGGTGGCATCGCCCCGGTGACCCGGCGGACCTGCCAATCTCCAACCAGAAGCGACAGGTAAGTTTCCGCGATGTCGCCGGGTGCGCCGGTCAGCAGACCCGCCTCGCAGGCGCGGTCCATCACGCCGATAATCCAGGGAAACACCCGTTCTCTTCCGGCCTGCCCGAGTGTCTGGCCAAGCGTACCGGTCTTGTCCGCCGCTGCCGCCCTGTTCAACGCCACTGCGCGCGGGCCGGTCAGCATGGTCAAAAGGGCCGGGCCGAGGTGGGAGATCTCCGTCATCGGGTCATCGGTTTGGGTGCGCTCCAGCGCGTCTCGGACGCTGTCTGTATTGCGCATGATGAGCGCCGCAAAGAGCCCGGTCTTATCGCCATACCATCGATAAAGCGTTTCGTTTGACGCCTTGGCCTCCTTCGCGACGGCCAGCATCGACAGGCCTTCGAAACCTTTGGCGTCCATCACCCGGTAGGCGGCCTGTTCAATCTGTTCTGCCCGTGCTTCCCGCGCGTCTCCCCGCATTGTCATCTCCGCTGTTGACAGAAACCGTATTTGAAATTACGGATAGCGTCAATAACCGTAATTTGAATTACGCCACAGGAGGCAAACATGACCCAATCCACCGTATCCCCTCAATCCGCACAGGCAGCCCTGGCCGTTCTGATCATCCTGCACCTGTTCATGCTGGCCACGTTGCTGGCGGGGGTCGCACCGCATCCGCCTGCGACGATTCCGTTATTCGGGCTGGCCCCGTTCTTTGCTGCGGTCGTGTCCGCCTTGGCATCGGCAATGATGGTGGGACCCATGCAAACACGGGCAGGGCGACTGCTGACAGTGATCGCCATCGCGTTGTCGCTGGTGTCGTTCGGGCCGCACAAGGTGGTGGACCCGGCCTTTCCGCTGATCTGGCCTGCGGTCATCTCTGCATGGGTTGCCATCGCGTTTCTGGTCTATCGGCTGATCGCTACTCGCCGCCCATGACCCTGAGACGGGGTAGTCTGGCGTTCACGACCCGGTGACTTGACCTTCCAGTGGGGGAAGCCGGAATAAGGGGGCAATGCGCTCCAATCGGAAAGGACCACCCTTTGAAACATGCCTATCTGTTTGCCGCCGCTGCCGGTGTTGCCACCCTCGCCGGAGCCACCGTTTGGGCCAGCCATGACGAAGGCCCCGGCCTTCTGCCATATGACCATCCCGAAGCGGTGGCACGCGGTGCCGAGATTTACGCCCAGAACTGCGCCAGCTGTCATGGCGCGGACCTTGCCGGGCCGGAAGGCGTGGATTGGAGGGTGCGCGATGCTGACGGCTATCTGCCGGCGCCACCCCATGACGAGACAGGCCATACCTGGCACCACCCGGACGAGGTGCTGATCGCAATCACCACCCTTGGTACCGAGGCGCTGATCGGGGGCGAGTATCGCAGCAACATGATGGGCTTTGGCGAGGTGCTGAGCGAGCAGGAGATCCTCGACGTGCTGGCCTATATCAAAAGCACCTGGCCGGAGCGGGTCATCGAGATCCATGACGGGATCAACGCACAGGCGGGCGGTTGAGGGGTTTGTGACAGGATCACATATCGGGTTCGCCTGCCGTGCTATCCTGCTCCGATCAGACGGGGAGCACATGCCAGATGACCGACGACAGAACCACCCACTGGAACAACCGGTATTCCGGATCTGCCCCAGACGACCTGAGCTGGTATGAAGCCTTCCCTGCACTGTCCTTGTCGCTGATCGCTGATGCAACGGGGCCGGGCGCAGGAGTAGTCGACATCGGGGGTGGGGCCTCGCGCCTGCCAGATGCACTGCTGGATGCCGGATACCACGATATCACCGTGCTGGATCTGTCAGCGCAGGCTTTGGCCCTGTCCCGCGCGCGGCTTGGCGACCGGGCCGGGGCGGTGACATGGCAGGTGGCGGATGTGACAGGCTGGCAGCCCACCCGCCGCTATGACCTGTGGCATGACCGGGCGGTGTTCCACTTTCTGACAGATGTCGGAGATCGGGCCGCCTATGCGCGGACACTGGAGGCTGCCTTGGCACCGGGGGGAACCGCGATTCTCATGACATTCGCCGATGACGGGCCAGAAAAGTGTTCGGGCCTACCGGTGCAACGCTATGCGCCAGAGGATCTGGTGGCGGAGATCGACCGGCTGCTGCCGGGATTGTTCGAGATGCGGAAGACGGGCCGTTTCGCCCACATCACACCCGGCGGGACGGAGCAGCGATTTCAGTATGTCAGGTTCCGGCGTCGCAACGGGACTGGCGGCTAGGCCAGATGTCCGCTGAATGAAAAGCCCCGGCGCGGCGACCGGGGCTTTCGGATGATCAGTTGTCGGCGGTTTCGTAGTCGGCCCGCTCGTTCAACCGCGGTTCGCGGGGCGGGCGGCCGACGACCTCTTTCAGCTCATCCAGCTCGATGAAATTATCCGCCTGGCGGCGCAGGTCATCGGCGATCATCGGCGGCTGGCTGCGAATCGTGGACACGACCGACACCCGGACACCCTTGCGTTGCAGCGCTTCGACAAGCGGGCGGAAATCGCCATCGCCTGAGAACAGCACGATGTGATCGACGTGGGGGGCAATCTCCATGGCATCGACCGTCAGTTCGATATCCATGTTGCCCTTGACCTTGCGGCGCCCCTGGCTGTCGACGAATTCCTTCGCGGGCTTCGTCACCATGGTGAAGCCGTTGTAGTGCAGCCAGTCCACCAGCGGCCGGATTGGAGAGTAATCATCATTCTCCAGAAGCGCGGTATAGTAAAAGGCCCGAAGCAGTTTGCCCCGTTGCATGAACTCCTGTCTGAGAAGTTTGTAGTCGATGTCAAAGGCCAGCGCCTTTGCCGCCGCATAAAGGTTGGAGCCATCAATGAAGAGCGCCAACCGTTCGTCCCGATAAAACATGATTTCTGGTCCCGTGAGTGATAATCGTCGACCGCAACCGAAGGATGTGAAATGAAATGGCCTAAATCACGATCGACAATGAACGATGACAATAAGTGATCGGACGCGCTTTGCAACGACCCATCGGCAACATTTCTTTCACAAACGCCGTAATTGCGGCGGGTTCTAACCTATCGAGCACAGAGCATATATCCGAAAGGATAGTATCCAAAGCGATTTGTGGTGTTGGGCGCTTGGCGGGCAGCACGCCGCGCGTGTCCAGATTCTACCGAACGCCTGCTTTCCCCGCCGGATCGGGCCCGGATTTTGTGAATGCGGCCTTTGCAATCGACTGGTCGGGGACGCCTGAAGACCTGCTTTTGCTGCTGCATGAGGTCGAGGCCGAGGCAGGCCGCACCCGTACCAAAAGATGGGAGGCGCGGGTTCTGGACCTGGATCTTGTTGCGTTCGGCGCATGTGTCCGCCCCGATGCTGAAACACAGGCTTTGTGGCGCAACCTGCCGCTGGACGAGGCCGCGCGTCGCGCGCCGGACCAACTGATTCTACCGCATCCGCGCCTGCAGGATCGTGGTTTCGTTCTGGTTCCCATGGCCGATATCGCCCCCGATTGGTGTCATCCGCTGACCGGTCTGTCAGTACAGCAGATGCTGGACGCTCTGCCGGCGTCGGATCTGGCCGATATCCACCCGATTGAAGGGGATTCGGGCCTTGTCTTTCCGGGGAGCGGTGGATAAGTAAGGGCCTTGCGCACCCCTCCTGCAACACATTCCGGAGAATGACATGGCCCGCGTGACGGTTGAAGACTGCGTTGACAAGGTTCCGAACCGGTTCGAACTGGTGATGCTTGCCGCCCATCGGGCGCGCGAGATTTCTGCCGGCAGCCCGATCACCGTGGATCGTGACAACGACAAGAACCCCGTCGTGTCCCTGCGTGAAATCGCTGACGAAACGCAGCTGGCCGATGACCTGCGCGAGCGCCTGATAGAGTCGAACCAGACCCAGATCGAAGTGGACGAGCCGGAAGAGGACGCCATGGCCCTGCTGCAAGGCGTCGAAGCCGACCGCCCTGCCGCCGACGATATGTCGGAAGAGCAGATGCTGCGGCAGCTGATGGAAGCGCAAGGCCAGCGCTGAAGCTTCTGACCGGAACAGGACAGGCATGATCGACGTCGAAGACCTTCTGAGCCTGGTCCGCAACTACAATCCAAAATGCAACGAGGCCCTGCTACGCGGGGCCTATGCCTATGCCAAGGATATGCATGAAGGGCAGTTTCGCCGGTCTGGCGAGCCATATTTCACGCATCCGGTCGAGGTTGCGGCGATCCTGACCGAGCAACGGCTGGACGACGCCACCATTGCCACCGCCCTGCTGCATGACACGATCGAGGATACCAAGGGCACCTATACCGAGATCGCAAACCGGTTCGGGGCCGACGTGGCGGAGCTTGTCGATGGGGTCACAAAGCTGACCAACCTGGAGCTTTCCAGCCGCGAGACCAAGCAGGCGGAAAACTTCCGCAAGCTGTTCATGGCGATGTCCAAGGATTTGCGGGTCATTCTGGTGAAGCTGGCGGACCGGCTGCACAATATGCGCACCATCAAGCATATGCGCCCTGAAAAGCAGGCTCAGAAAGCCCACGAAACCATGGACATCTATGCGCCGCTGGCGGGCCGCATGGGGATGCAGTGGATGCGCGACGAGCTGGAGGATCTGGCCTTTGCCGTGCTGAACCCCGATGCGCGCAAGTCGATCATGCGCCGCTTCGTGACGCTCCAAAAGGAATCGGGGAACGTCATCCCGAAGATCACCGATGACATCGAGCTGGAAATGGAGCGCCACGGCGTCACTGGCGATGTGCTCGGCCGTGCGAAAAAGCCCTTTTCGATATGGCGCAAGATGCAGGAAAAGGATCTCGCCTTCTCGCGCCTGTCTGACATCTACGGGTTCCGCGTGATCACCAATAGCGAGGATGACTGTTACCGGGTGCTCGGGGCAATCCACCAACGCTGGCGCGCAGTGCCGGGCCGTTTCAAGGATTATATCAGCCAGCCAAAATCGAACGGCTACCGATCCATTCACACCACCGTCTCGGGGCGCGATGGCAAGCGGGTCGAGGTGCAGATCCGCACCAAGCAGATGCACGAAGTCGCCGAGGCGGGCGTCGCGGCGCATTGGTCCTACAAGGACGGCGTGCGTGCCGAAAACCCCTTTGCCGTGGATCCTGCGAAATGGCTGGCAGGGTTGAGCGAACGTTTTGAGATGGCCGAGGACCACGATGAATTCCTCGAACATGTGAAGTTGGAGATGTATTCCGACCAGGTGTTCTGCTTCACACCTAAGGGCGATGTTGTGAAGCTGCCCAAAGGGGCGACGCCACTGGATATGGCTTACGCGATCCACACGCGGATTGGGCATAGCTGCGTCGGTGCCAAGGTGGACGGCATCCGGGTGCCTTTGTGGACACGGCTTAAGAACGGGCAGTCGGTCGAAATCATGACCGCCGAAGGCCAGACCCCGCAAGCGACCTGGATCGACATTGTGAAGACAGGGCGCGCCAAGGCCGCAATTCGGCGCTTGCTGCGAGAGGAAGACCGCGGCCGCTATATCCGCCTTGGGCAGGAACTGGCGCGCGTGGCGTTTGAGCATGTGGGCAAGAAGGCCACCGACAAAGCGCTGGAAACAGCCGCCAAGACGATGAACATCGCCAATGCGAGCGAGGTTCTGGCCCGAATCGGCGCGGCGGATCTGTCTGCACGCGAGGTGGTGGCCAAGCTCTACCCCGAACTGGTCGGCAAGCCAGAGGCCGAAGAAACCGTGGGTCGCCCGGTGATCGGTCTGCCAAGCGGGTCCGAGATGAACCGTGCCCAATGCTGCCAGCCGGTGCCGGGGGAACGGATCGTGGGTGTGCCCTACAAGGGGCGCGGGCCGATTTTGCACGCCATCGACTGCCCGGCGCTGGCCGATCTGGACGCGATGGCCGACAATTGGATTGACGTACATTGGACCGAAGGCCGCCATGCCGCTGTTCACAATGTCACGATCAATGTCACGATCAGCAACGATCATGGTGTCCTGGGGCGAATCTGCACATTGATCGGCGAGCAGAACGCCAATATCTCGGACTTGCACTTCATTGACAGGAAACCGGACTTTTTCCGCCTCCTTATTGATGTAGAAGTGCGCGACGCCGAGCATTTACATGCCGTGATGATGGCCGTTGAGGCCGACAGTGATGTCGCCACGTTGGAGCGCTACCGGAATCTGGACCGGCGGCCCTGACGCGGGAAAAGGTTTGGAGGGCGAACACCCCATGGTGTTCAAGCGCAGAGATTCTCGCCACTGGCTGACGGTGGTCGCGCACTGGTTCTATCCGCGGGGCGGATGGGGGCGGGCCATCCAGTATGTCAAGCTGCGCCTGCACCGTCTTCCCGGCACGCCAGAATCCATCGCGCGCGGTATCTTTGCCGGGGCCTTCACGGTCTTCACCCCGTTCTTCGGCCTGCATTTCATAATTGCGGCCCTTATCGCGCGTGTGATGCGCGGTAATATTCTCGCGGCTCTGCTGGCGACCTTCATCGGCAACCCGCTAACCTATCTGCCGATTGCACTGATCTCGATCCATACCGGCCATTTCCTGCTTGGTACCAATGCCGGCGGCATAGGTGGGCATATCGGCCCCGCTTTTGCAGGCGCCTGGCGCGATCTGAAGCACAACTTCCTGGCCATGTTTACGCCCGAGCGCGCCCATTGGGACGAATTGCTGCAATTCTACAATGACCTGTTCTTTCCCTTCATGGTCGGGGGCATCATTCCGGGGCTGATCTGCGGCACGATTTGTTACTACCTGTCGGTGCCTGTGATCCGCGCATATCAGCAGCGACGCCTTGCCAAGCTGCGCTCGAAGATGAACAAGATGCGCATGCAGGCCGAAAAACAGGCCGACTGAGCCCGTCAGGGCAGTTCTTGTAGGAGAATGATCATGACCAGCCGTCCCCGGCTCGGGGTGAATATCGACCATGTGGCAACCGTTAGGAATGCGCGCGGCGGCGACGTGCCAGACCCGGTGCGTGCGGCGTTGCTGGCCGAACAAGCGGGCGCGGACGGGATTACCGCGCATCTGCGCGAGGATCGGCGTCACATCTCGGATGACGATATCGAGCGGCTGATGGCGGCGCTGAAAGTACCGTTGAATTTCGAGATGGCGGCGACGGACGAGATGCAGAAGATTGCCCTGCGTCACAAACCCCATGCGGTCTGCATCGTGCCCGAAAAGCGCGAAGAACGGACGACCGAAGGCGGGCTGGAAGTGGCGCGCGAGGAAAACCGGCTGGCCCATTACATCGCGCCCCTACGCGAGGCGGGCTGCCGGGTGTCGATCTTTATTGCTGCTGACAAGCGCCAGATCGAGGCTGCGCACCGGATCGGGGCTGAGGTGATCGAACTGCATACCGGCGCCTATTGCGACGCGCATTCCGAGGGCCGTTTTGACGACCGCGACCGGGAGCTGGAGGCCCTGCGAGAGATGTCCACCTTCGCCCATTCCCTGGGGCTGGAGGTCCATGCGGGCCATGGGCTGACCTATGAGACTGTGCAACCTGTCGCGGCCTTCCCCGAGGTGATGGAGCTCAATATCGGGCACTTCCTGATTGGCGAGGCCATTTTCCTCGGTCTCACGCCCGCGATCCACGAAATGCAGCGCTTGATCGCGGAGGCAAGAGGATGAAGATCTCTGCTCTGACCGTCACTGCCGTGCTGGCCGCGACCCCGCTTGCGGCCCAATCCCTTCGCGACTGCGATACGTTCGAGGCCAATGCCCGCAACATCTATGGCCCTTACGCGGAAACGATCCGCGAATATGCCAATGGCGCGATCCGGGTGATCGCTTTGGATGTCGGCGAACCGGCCAGCGCCAGTTTCCACGTGATGGTGACCTATCCACACCCGGAAGATCCCTGGCCGCAATGCTCCCTTGTTTCGAGCGAGGGCAATGTCGGCTTCGGCTGGCTGAACATGGCTGAAACAGAGGCCAGCTACGATCCCGCAATCGGTCTGAGCGTGACGATTCCCATCGAAACCGTCAGCGGCGTGGCCAGTTGGGACCAGTTATTGACCATAACCGTTAACCAGGCCACTGGCGTTGTGACCCCGGTTTTGTCTGGCAACGCGCCGACCCCGGCGCCAGCGGGTAGCAAATGACCGGCTTCGAATTAATCGCCCTTCTGCTTGCCTGGGGGCTTGCTGGCGGCAGTCCCGGACCGGCCACACTGACCATCGCGGGTACTGCCATGGGGCAGGGGCGACGCGCCGGCGTGCTGACCGGGGCGGGTGTCTGGGCCGGGTCTGCGCTTTGGGGGGTGGCGGCCATGGCTGGGATGGGCGCATTGATGCTTGCTAATGCCTGGATGGCCGAGGCTTTGCGATACATCGGTGCGGGCTACCTGCTGTTCCTTGCTGCGAAATCCCTTCGCTCGGCGCTGACGCCGGGTAAGAGCCTGGCCGTGCGCGACGCCGGGGCGACGGGCCATTTCCGGCGCGGCTTTCTGGTGCATCTGACCAACCCCAAGGCCATCCTAGCCTGGGGCGCTGTCTATGCAGTCGTCGTGCCGCCGGGGGCACCGCTGATCACCCTTCTGGGTACCTTCGCGGCGCTGTCCACTGTGTCTGCCATCATCTTCCTCGGCTATGGCATTCTCTTCTCGGGCCGTGGCGTCGTTCGGGCCTACAACGCCGCCCGCCGCTGGTTCGAACTGACCTTCGCAGCCCTGTTCGGGGCGGCGGCCATCAAGATCCTGACAGCGAGGCTGACATGATCGACCATGTCGTGATGCTGGCGCTACGAGACAGCACCGACCTGACCGCTTGCCGCGAGGTGATGGACGGGCTGGATCAGCTGACAGATGAGATCCCCGGGTTTCTAAGCTTCACCCATGGCGTGAACATCGACATGGAAGGCAAGTCGCCCGGCTATCCCTATGGCTTCATCGCCCGGTTCGAAAACCGGGACGCGCTGGCCCGCTACGCTGCCGATCCTCGCCATCGGGCGCTTGGGGCACGACTTGTTGCACTGTGCGGCGGGGCTGACCGCATCACCGTTTACGATATCGAAAGAGACTGAGATGATCCTTGGCGTCGGCACAGACCTGGCCAATATCGACCGCATTCAGGGGGTTCTGGACCGCCACGGCGACCGGTTCCGCAACCGGGTGTTCACCGAAATTGAGCAGCGCCGCGCAGAACGAACCAAAATGCCGGCCGCGACCTATGCCAAGAGATGGGCCGCGAAAGAGGCTTGTTCCAAGGCGCTTGGCACCGGACTGAGAATGGGAATTTCCTGGCGGGATATGGCGGTGACCAACCTACGCACCGGCCAGCCCATTATGCATGTGACGGGTTGGGCGCGCGAGCGGCTGGAGGCGATGACACCCGAAGGGATGGAGGCCGCCATTCATGTCAGCCTGACCGACGACATGCCTTGGGCGCAGGCCTTTGTGGTGATCTATGCCTATCCCGAGGGCATGCCCTGGCAACCGGCGCCGCCGACACCGCCCGGACGGTCGCTTGCTTGACTCTCTCGTCCCGACCCATCATGTCAAAACCCGTAGATAGGCGCAGCAAGAGGCAGACCCCATGGCAGCAGCAGCCAAGCAAAAGGACGGCATCTGGGAAACCGTGAAAACGGTGATCTATGCCCTTCTGATCGCAGGGGTCTTTCGCACCCTGTTTTTCCAGCCCTTCTGGATCCCGTCCGGGTCGATGAAGGACACGCTGCTGATCGGCGATTTCCTGTTTGTCAACAAGATGGCCTATGGGTATTCGCGCTATTCCTGCCCATTCGCGATGTGCCCGTTTTCGGGCCGCATTTTCGGGTCTGAACCGGAACGCGGCGATGTGGTGGTGTTCCGCCACCCCGTGAACGGAACCGATTTCATCAAGCGGGTGATCGGCCTGCCCGGCGACCGCGTCCAGATGCGAGACGGGGTTCTTTATATCAGCGTGTACAACCCCGAAGACGGTACCAACGCCGACTGGGTGGCCGCCGCGCTGGAGCCGGAAGAACCCTTCGTCGAAACCTTTGAGCCGCAAGGCCCGATGGGGCATCGGCCGCGCTGTGAGAACGCACCGGTGGGGCTTGGCGGCGACTGCGAGAAAGAGCGCTTCACCGAAACCCTGCCCGGTGGCGTCAGCCATTCGGTTCTGAATATCGACGATGGCAGTTTCGGCGACAACACACCGGTCTTTACAGTGCCAGAGGGTCACTACTTCGTAATGGGCGACAACCGCGACAACAGCCAGGACAGCCGTTTCCCGCAGTCCATCGGTGGCGTTGGCATGGTGCCCTATGAAAACATTATCGGTCGTGCAGATCGGATCATGTTCTCCTCTGCCGGGGAACGCATGGTCTATTTCTGGACCTGGCGGTCTGACCGTTTCTTCCGGGCGATCGAGTGAAGCTGGCAAAGGATATCATAGCTTTCTGCGACCGGCTTGGTCATGAGTTTGAGCGCCCCGATCTGCTGATCCGGGCGCTCACCCATTCCTCGCTGTCCGCTCCGACCCGGCCCGACAATCAGCGGCTGGAGTTTCTGGGCGACCGAGTGCTTGGGCTGGTGTTGGCCGAAGCGGTGCTGGAACAGGACAAGGATGCGCCCGAGGGTCAGCTTGCGCCACGCTTCAACGCGCTTGTGCGCAAGGAAACCTGTGCCGATGTGGCACGAGAGATCGACCTTGGCGCGGTGCTGAAACTGGGCAAATCCGAGATGAAGACCGGCGGGCGGCGCAAGAATGCGCTACTTGGCGATGCGATGGAGGCGGTGATTGCCGCCGTCTACCGCGATGCCGGCTACGAGGCGGCACGGGATATGATCCTGCGGCTGTGGGGTGATCGGGTGGCGAAAGTCGAAACCGATGCGCGCGACCCAAAGACCAGCCTTCAGGAATGGGCGCAGGCCCGCCGCATGGCACCGCCGACCTATACCGAGATTTCCCGCAGTGGTCCGGATCATGCACCGGTCTTTACAGTCGAGGTGCGCACGGAATCCGGTGCGTCGGCGCGGGCCGAGGCCAGTTCCAAACGGCAGGCGGAACAGGCCGCGGCCAAAGTCTTGCTGATGCGGCTTGGGGCCTAGCTTGTTGCGTAGACTAGGGGCTACTCTTCAAAATAGTCGATCACCAAGGACAGATCTGTCAGGGAACGTAGATCTGTACATGCATCTGCAGTTGGATCGTTCGCGGCATAAAAGCTGAGATCACTGAGATCGCGTCCTCGGAATACGGAAGAGTTTTCCTGCAACTCGTACCATTCGTCGGGCAGTGTGGCATCGGTCTCGGCCAGAGCAATGATGTTAGACTCCAATCCGTCCATACCTAACCCCGGCATGCTGAAAATCAGTGACAGGCGGGCGCGAGGATCGTCACCAGGATCATTTGCCAGAATGATTGAAGTAACAAAACGCGATGTGCATTCGCGGCAAGTCAAACCGTCGACATAAGAATCGACCAAAAGGATCTCTGCGGCGCTGCTCAGATTGAGATCGTTTGTTCCGATATACATGCCGGACAGTTGGACATACGCTCCGTCAGCCTGCCCAATCTGGTCGAGAACCAGAAGCGCTCCTGCCGCCACAGTTCCGTCGCTATCCATCAGGAGATGTCGGAGTGCTTCGACTACTCGAGCGCGGATTGGGCTTTCCCTAGTTGCCAGATCGGCTATTGCGTCGACGATCGCCGGGCTGGGAACCGTTGATAACTCAATCTCTGAATCGTATCCGACCCCACATCCGTCCGCATGAGACAGAAGTGGAATTCCAGTCAGAAAATCGCCTCCCCTACGGCTCATGAAGCTGAAGCTGGCTTGCTCGGAAGCATTCTGCAGCTGCAGGCGTAGCTCGCTTGCCAGCGACAGGGTGAGAATTTCGTTCTGGGTGTCAAACTGGTCCGTTTGTTCCTGCAAACGGTTGTTTTGTTCGAACAAAAGCACGGTGCCGGTGAATGCACCGAAGGCCAGAAGCAGGCCAATCGCCGAGCCGATGACCCAACGATAGAAGCTGGACCACGCATACCAGCCAAGGGCGGTCTTGGCGATTTCCTGGGTTTCGGTTTCGAGCCGCTTGTGGTCGCCCGAGGCGATCGAGGCTGCAATTCGGCCAATGGAGTTCGCAAAATCCTCCATCGTCGCGCGGGTCGTGCCAAGGGTTCGGCGCAATATCCAGTCACGCAGGAAAAGCACGACGACGAGGACAGCGATAAGGGTTCCGACCGCCCCGAAGAGCAGGATCGACATGTTCCGAGCAAACTCTGATGCGGCGCCCCAGACACCGACTGCAATCGGAACCGCGACGATAACGGCAGAAAAGAAGCCAACCCAGAACGAAAGATGTTTTTGCAAACCACACACCCTAAAAAAATCAAAACACCAAGAAAACCTAACATTATTCGGATCTTTCTCAAAACGCTCCCTAAGCGGCGGGGTGTGAGAGTGAACCATGATTGCGGTGCTGGTCATACTCACCCGTCTTTGATAGAGGGGCGTATCGCCTTCAGTGAGAAAGACAACATGACCACACGCGCGGGCTTCGTCGCCCTGATCGGGGAACCCAATGCCGGTAAGTCGACCCTTTTGAACCGGATGGTCGGGGCCAAGGTTTCGATTGTGACGCACAAGGTGCAGACCACGCGAGCGCGCATTCGCGGTGTGGCGCTGGAAGGGGACAGTCAGATCGTTTTCGTCGACACGCCAGGTCTGTTCCGACCGCGCCGCAGGCTGGACCGCGCCATGGTGGCTGCGGCCTGGACAGGGGCTGCGGATGCCGATCTGGTGGTACTGCTGATCGAGGCGCATCGCGGGCTGACCCATGGGGCACAGGCAATCATTGACGGGCTGAGCGAGCGCGCCGAAGGGCGGCGCGTGGCGCTGGCGATCAACAAGATCGACCGGGTGAAAGCAGAAGACCTGCTGGCACTGACGCAAAAGATGAACGCCGCCTATCCGTTCGAGAAGACCTTTCTGATTTCCGCCGAGAAAGGCCATGGGGTGGACGACCTGCGCAAATGGCTTGCAGAGACCCTTCCGGAGGGGCCGTGGCTCTACCCCGAAGATCAGATCGCCGATCTGCCGATGCGGATGATCGCGGCCGAAATGACCCGCGAGAAGCTGACACTGCGGCTGCACCAGGAATTGCCCTATCAGCTGACCGTCGAAACGGAAAACTGGGAGGAGCGACAGGATGGCTCCGCCCGGATCGACCAGGTGATCTATGTGGCCCGTGACGGGCACAAGGGGATCCTGCTTGGCAAGAAGGGCGAGACCATCAAAGCCGTGAGCCAGGCGGCGCGGGCCGAGCTGGAGGAGTTCCTGGGCCGTAAGGTGCACCTCTTCCTTCAGGTCAAGGTGCGCCCCGGCTGGTTGGACGAGGCGGAGCGCTATTCGGAAATGGGTCTCGATTTCCGCGACGGAAACTGAGCGGACCTAGCCAAGCCGCGATTGTCGCCAGTCGACGCCGATGGAAACGATGGCGCCCATGGCTGCAAGCATCCGAAGCCCATCGGGGACGATGCCGGTGATGGTGCCGGAGAGGGCAGCAAGGTTGAGCAGAAGCATGGCAGCAAGCAGCCCCCAGGACCGTTTGGACATGGTGAAATTCATCGAACTGGACCTTCCCTGTGTCAGTTACACATGCGTTGGTCGGCGCGAGGGCGCGCATGGTTCAAAGAAAGAGACAGGGCGATGCGACTGACCAGCGAGTTTTGGGTCAAGGCCTATCTGACACGGCTGCGGCTGGCCGATATACCGGCCTTTGTGGTGGCGCATGGCGACGACACGGGCGGCGCGGTTCTGGTCAAGGTCGCGACGCTGGACGGACAGGCGCGGCTCTATCAGCGCAGTTTTGATCTCATGACCGGTGAACGGGCCTGGATCGTGCTGAATGAGGGGTCCGAGGCCGATGTGGATGGATCCATCCGGCGACAGCGGGACATGGACCCTGATCTGTGGGTGATCGAGCTGGAAGACCGGGCCGGGCGGCATCTGCTGGATGAGCCGGGGCTGACCTGACCGGGTTCGAATTGCATGCGCAATCCGACCCGTGGGCGCGCCTCCTCAACCCCCGGCTTGCGCCGGAGGCGTCGTCTGCCCGCATTGCCATGGACAAATTGCAAGGTCAGGTCTGCGGGAAATAGCGCTTGGACAATTCCACAAGGCAGATAGGATCGGCCCATGGATTGGCGCGACGAGGGCGTTCTTCTGGCGGTGCGCAAGCATGGTGAGAGCGCTGCGATTATCGAGATGTTTACCCCTGAACACGGGCGGCACGCGGGCGTGGTGCGCGGCGGTGCCGGGCGTCGGATGGCACCCATTCTGCAACCCGGCGCGCAGCTGGACGTGGTCTGGCGGGCCCGTTTGGAAGATCATCTTGGCGCCTACACCGTCGAGCCATTGCGCGGCCGCGCGGCGGACGCTCTGGATGATCCGTTGGCCTTGGCCGGTCTGACGGCGGTATGCAGTTTGCTGGCATTCTGCCTGCCGGAACGGGAACCGCACCCGGAACTTTACAAACGATCAATCGCCTTGCTGGATGCCCTGGGCGCAGATCAATGGGGTTATGCCTATCTGAGATGGGAGCTGGCATTGCTTGATGAGATGGGATTTGGCCTTGACCTGAACGCCTGCGCGGTGACCGGCAGAAATGATGACCTTGCCTATATCTCGCCGCGCACCGGTCGCGCCGTAACGCGCACTGGCGCCGGAGATTGGGCGGACCGATTGCTTCCCTTGCCAGCCAGCCTGATGGGGCGGCCCGATGCGGGGCGCGCGGACATTGTGCAAGGTTTGTCGGTCACCGGGCATTTCCTGTCCGGGCATCTGGCCAAGGCACTTGGGGATAAGCCCCTGCCCGCCGCGCGCCAACGGTTTGTAGATCGGTTCGCGCGGGGTCAGACGCGGGCTTGATCGATCAGCCAGCGGGCCGTTTCCGTCAGGCTTTCACGTGGATCACGAAATGTCATGCCGAGCAGGTTTTGTGCGTGACTGGCATCCACATCGGTGCGCACGCCCAATAATGGAACGATGGACCGGACCGCAGGATCGAAAAGCCCGAGCAACCGAACAACGAGATCAGGCGCGCGGCGTGTCACGATCTTTCGGTTGGGGAACTGGCGGGACAGGTGGTCGGCCATCTCGGTAAACCAAAGGAAATCGGCAACGCCAATCAGCCGCTGACCGATGGTCTCGTCCCGTTGCAAGGCGCGCAGATGCATCTCGGCAATGTCGCCCACATCGACCATGGTAAATCCGAAATTCGGCAGCATCGGATCACGCGCGGCCAAGAGGCGATCGATCACCGCCAGCGAGGTGCCGTAGTGACGGTCGAGCGGCGCCCCGATCACGAAACCGGGGTTGATGGTGGTCAGACCGATATCAGGCGCGTCACTGGCCACCATGTCCCAAGCGGCCTTTTCGGCCAGGGTCTTGGACACGGAATAGGCCGTGATACCGGGATAGTCGGGATCGGACCAATCGCGTTCGTCATATGTGGTGCGGCCTGCGGGAAGGTCACAGCCCGATACCGCCGCAACGGACGAAGTTAGGATAACACGGCCAACCCCGGCTTCGCGGGCCGCCCGAATGGCTCGCTTGGCGCCCTCAACCGCCGGCGCGATCAGGTCTTGCGGGTCTTTTGGCTGGACCATCGGAAAGGGCGAGGCCGTGTGCAGGATCGCGTCCGTTCCGCTGGCGGCCTCTCGCCAGCCCTGATCGCTCAGCAGATCAAGCGTGACCGTGGACAGATGCGTGTCGGCCTCACCTCCGGGCAACAGCGGGGTCAGCGCGTCATGCAGGGCTTTGCCCTTGGCGGGATCGCGGACCGATCCGCGCACGTGGTATCCGGCGCGCAGCAGACGTAGGACGATGTGCTTGGCGATATAGCCGGACGCGCCGGTTACCAGAACTGTGGGCATGAGGTTTCCTTTGTCGGGTGTCCCCAGCATCGGCCTGCCACCGCGCCGGTCAAGGGCCGGTGTTCAGCGCGGGGTGATCAGCCGAAAATCCAACGTCTCGCCTCTGTCATTGGACAGAATCAAAACGGGCCCCGAAACCTCAGCCAGCTGCATTCGGGACAGCGCGGCAAGATAGGCCTGTTCGGTGGCCAGGTCGGGGCAGGCGGCGCGGGTGCTGGCGATTGTGCCGGGTTCGAACCATGGATAAGGGGCGGTTTGGGCGGCAGAATAGCTGTTGCAGGGGCCACGACCCGAGATTTCGCCACGCATGGTCAGATCAAGTGTTATCGGCGCCGTCTGTGAATGCTGCAACTGCCAGATCCCAGTCGCATAGCCGGTCACTGTCTCGTCCCTGAGGCAACCCGCAAGGGCTAGCGGAAAGAAGAGAAGTGACAAGGGCTTGAGCATGGGCGACCTCATAGGATCAGGCGGCATAGGCAGGACGCTGCCAGATTGGCAGGGGTTTGCGCCAGATCAAGACAGGATTTCGTGAGACTGCTAGGCTCTTTGCGGCATTCGGATTGTAATGTCTAACCTGGGAAGGAGATTTCTGATGCGTAGATATTTGGCCATTACTGCTTGTGTGGCGCTGCTGGCCGGCGCGGCATGTACCCCGGAAGAAGAGATTTACGGCGGCGCTGCGCTTGGGGCGCTTGGCGGATTTGTTCTGGCTGAGCTCTTTGATGCGAATACTGGCTGGACCGCCGTTGCCACCTTGGCCGGTGCTGCCGTTGGCGCGGAAGTGGCACGCAACAACCAAACCGGCCAATGTGCTTATAAACGTCCCGACGGCCGGGTGGATATCCGCCGCTGCTGACCCTGATGTAACGACGGAACCGGCGCAGACCTTGCATATGGGGCTGCGCCGGTTTGCATTTGGAATTGCCGCTCACCCGCATCTCGATTGACTTGGGTCAATGCCTGAACCATGGCTGCAATGTAATTGACGCAGACAATTTTGACCGCAGGAGCCGACACATGTCCGACGCCGCGCCCTCCGCCACCCGGTTGGAGCACTTCCACGTCACTTTCTTCGCCATCGTCATGGGGCTGTCCGGCCTGACCCTGGCGCTGCACGCGAGCGAGGTCGCCTATGGTCTGTCGTCGCTGGCTTCCGACATATCCTTTTATGCAACGGTCGTGGTGTTCATCGTGATCGCCCTGTTCTATGCGGCCAAGGCGATGCGGCACGGCGCGTCGGTTCGCGCCGAATGGAACCACCCGGTGAAACTGGCCTTTTTTCCTGCAATCTCAATCTCTCTTCTGCTTCTGGCAACTGCTTCGGTCGGGCGATTTGATGGTCTGGCCGAGACGCTGTGGCTCGCGGGGGCGGCATTGCAGGCGGTGCTGACGCTTGCCGTGGTGTCGGGCTGGATCGGCACGCGGGCTTTCCTGCATGGACAGTTGTCGCCTGCTTGGTTCATCCCTGCCGTTGGCAATGTGATCGTGCCGATTGCGGGCAGCCAGTTGGGGTACGTCGATCTGAGCTGGTATTTCATGTCGGTGGGGCTGATCTTCTGGATCGTGCTGCTGACGCTGGTGATCAACCGGCTGGTTTTTCACGTTCCGCTGCCTGGGCGGTTGCAGCCGACGCTGGTGATCCTGATCGCGCCGCCCGCCGTGGCCTTCGTGGCCTGGGTTCGGATGACGGGGGATATCGGGCCTTTCGCGCTGATCCTTTTGAATGCGGCCTACTTCTTTACGTTGTTGGTGGCTATGCAATTGCCGCGCATCATCCGCCTGCCGTTTGCCTTGTCTTTCTGGGCGCTGAGCTTCCCTTTTGCTGCCGTTACCATTGCCAGTTTCGTACATGCGGGCGCGGCAGGCTCTGCGGTGCACAAGATGATCGGCACAGTGCTCTTGGCGGCTCTCGTGGTGATTATCGCAGGGCTGGTGTTGCGGACAATGAAGGCGATCACGGCGGGTGAGATCTGTCAGCCGGAATAGGAAACGGCCCGCCGGGTGAGGACGGGCCGTCTTTGAACCGATCGGGTGAGGATCAGCCCAAAAGCCTGCGCGCAATCACTTGCGCCTGAATTTCAGCGGCACCCTCGAAGATGTTGAGGATACGCGCGTCACACAGGATGCGGGAAATCTTGTATTCCAGCGCAAAGCCATTGCCGCCGTGAATCTGTAGACCGTTATCAGCGGCGGCCCATGCCACGCGGGCACCAAGCAGCTTGGCCATCCCGGCCTCGAGGTCGCAGCGTTTGTCGTGGTCTTTTTGCCATGCAGAGTAGTAGGTTAGCTGCCGGGCGATCATGATTTCCACCGCCATCATGGCCAGCTTGCCAGAGACACGGGGGAAGTTGATCAGCGATTTGCCGAACTGCTTGCGGTCCTGCGCGTATTGCATCGCCACATCCAAAGCGGCCTGCGCCACGCCAATGGCACGAGCGGCGGTCTGGATGCGGGCGGACTCGAAGGTTTGCATCAACTGCTTGAAGCCCTGACCGATTTCGCCGCCCAGAAGGTTCTCCTCCTTCACCTTGAAGCCGTCGAAGCCGAGCTCGTACTCCTTCATGCCGCGATAGCCAAGCACCTCGATCTCGCCACCGGTCATGCCGGGGGTCGGGAACGGGTTTTCGTCGGTGCCGGGGGTCTTTTCGGCAAGGAACATGGACAGGCCCCGGTGGTCGGTCGTGTCGGGGTCGGTTCGGGCCAGCAGCGTCATCACATGGGTGCGCGCGGCGTGGGTAATCCAGGTCTTGTTTCCAGTCACTTCCCAGCCATCATCGGTTTTGACCGCGCGGGTGCGCAGGCTGCCTAGGTCAGAGCCTGTATTGGGTTCGGTAAAGACCGCCGTGGGCAGGATCTCTCCGCTTGCGATCTTGGGGAGCCATTGATTTTTCTGCTCTTCCGTACCACCGCAGATGATGAGTTCCGCCGCGATTTCCGACCGCGTGCCTAGGGATCCGACGCCGATATAGCCACGGGACAGCTCTTCCGAGACCACCACCATGGAGGCTTTCGACAAGCCGAAGCCGCCGTATTCCTCGGGGATAGTCAGGCCGAAAACACCCATTTCAGCGAGCTCCTCGATGATCTCCATCGGGATAAGTTCATCCTTGAGGTGCCAGTCATGGGCATTGGGTTCCACGCGTTCGCGGGCATAGCGCGAGAACTGGTCGCGGATCATTTCCAATTCGTCGTCCAAACCGGTGGCGCCGACACCGTTGGAACCTGCAATTTTCTGCATGATTTCAACGAGTTTCGTGCGTGCTCCTTGCGTGTTTCCGGATTGGGTGAGGGTCATGATTTCGGGTGTCATCAGGGCGCGCTGGTCGTCCTGGCTAAACCCGATATCTTGCAGGCGCAGAATTTCACCCTGGCTCATCGGGATGCCGCCGTAGATCTGCCAGAGATACTCGCCGAACGCGATCTGGTGCAGCAGCGCTTCGGTTTCTCCGAACTTGCCATCCGCGGTGAGCCGCTCAGCCCAAGCCTGCATCTGGCGCAGCGCCTCCGCGTAGGTGGCAAGCCATGCCAGACCATGGGCAGCGACCTGATTTTCCTCAAGTTTTGCGGCGGAAACACGCCCCTCGACGCTGACCAACTCGCGCACCCGAGCAGTGGCGGTTTCCAGCAGGGAGTCGACTGGGGCAATGGCCGCACCGGTGAGTGTCAAAAGGTCAGGCAGCAGAATGGCCTT
This sequence comes from Nioella aestuarii, assembly GCF_050896395.1. Taxonomy (NCBI): domain Bacteria; kingdom Pseudomonadati; phylum Pseudomonadota; class Alphaproteobacteria; order Rhodobacterales; family Paracoccaceae; genus Nioella; species Nioella aestuarii. The sequence continues at coordinate 35,927 of NZ_JBPBBA010000028.1, forward strand.
GGGCGAATCTGTGGGCATGGGCGCTCCGTCATGCGGCATGGAATCTCTCCGGTCTTTCTTGCAGGCGCAGTATTATTGCCTTCGCAAGTGCAGCGCAAGATTAATTCGAAAATGATCTCGCTGGCGACAATTTATGTCGCGTCGATGTGCGGCTGAGGTGGGCGCCATGCATACCCCCCCGTGCTCCCCCCGTGCAGACAAGGACTGGCTTTACCTCGTATCGCTGCGACCCGTCCGAGAAGCCCGGATCAGGATGAACGGTGATCTGTGCGGTTTCGCAGGGTGGGATTGCAGGTGCACGAGCGGGTCGGCTGCGGTAGAGGAAAGGCAAACCGAGATGAGAGGACCCGAATGGGGGACGTGATAGACACTCTGCCTTTGACCGTCCTGCTGGCGGCCATGGCGATCACGATGTTTGGTGGCTTCGTGAAAGGCACGGTTGGGTTCGCGCTGCCCCTGATCATGATCTCGGGGCTGAGCGCAATCCTGCCGCCGCAAGTGGCTTTGGCGGCGCTGATCTTGCCAGCGGCTCTAACGAATGCTTGGCAGGCGTTGCGGCAGGGGGTGGGACCCGCCCTGCACTCGGCGCGCGCGCATTGGCCCTTCATCACCATCGGGCTGGTCGTCATGGCGCTGAGCGCGCAGGTGGTGTTGGCGGTGCCGCTTTGGGCCTTCTTCGCCATTATCGGTGTGCCGGTGGTGATCTACTCGCTGTTGCAGCTGATGGGCATACCCATGCGCGTACCTGCGCATCGCCGCGGGTTGGCCACGGTTTTGTTCGGGATGATGGCCGGGATTCTGGGCGGCTTTTCCGCAGTGTTCGGGCCGCCGACGGTGGCTTACCTCATTTCTCTCGATACCGAGAAGGTGGAACAGGTTCGGGTTCAGGGCCTGATGTTCTCGCTTGGCAATGTGCTCCTGTTTGGAGCGCATCTGCGTTCTGGCGTGTTGAACGCCGATACGATCCCATTTTCGGTTCTGATGTTGCTGCCTGCGTTTGCAGGAATGTGGCTGGGGTTTCGGATGCAGGACCGGCTGAACCGGGATCAGTTCTTGCGTGCGACGCTGGTGGTGTTGCTGGTGGCGGGGCTGAACCTTGTGCGGCGGGCATTTTTCGTGTGACCTCCTGCCCTGGGAGGGCGACGTATGGCGATTGATTTGAACGATCTACCGGAGCGGATTGACGGGCCGGGGGCCTGGGTTGGGGCCGAGATGGCAGCCCATCCAGAGCGGTGGCTGGTCACGCTGTCGCGTGAGGATGTGCAGGAACTGGAGCAGGCAGCGGAAGCTTTCCTGGCGACCGGGAAAGACCTGGGACAGATCACCGCGAAGGCATTTCCATTGGAGCGATTCGCCGGGCATCTGGCGGCGCTACAGGAAAAGATGCGCAGCGGAAACGGCGTCGAGGTGATCCGGGGACTGCCGGTTGAGCGATATGATCAGCGCATGGCAGCAACGGTTTTTTGCGGAATCGGCGCGCATATCGGATCTGCCCGATCGCAAAATGCGGCGGGGCATGTTTTGGGCCATGTGCGCAATGTCGGGGCAGATCCAAACGACCCCAACACGCGGATCTACCAGACTGCGGCGCGGCAGACCTTTCATACGGATAGTGCGGATGTGGTTGGGCTGATCTGTCTGCGCAATGCCAAGGAGGGGGGAGATAGCCTGCTGGTCAGTGCCGAGACGATTTACAACAGGATTCGCAAAGAGCGGCCCGATCTCCTGGCGTTGCTCTTTGATCCGATTGCCACAGACCGCAGGGGCGAAGTGCCTGAGGGCATGAAGCCCTGGATGGAGATCCCGCCTTTGAACTGGCACAAGGGCAAGCTAACGGTGTTCTACCAGCGCCAGTATATCGACAGCGCGCAGCGGTTTGACGGAGCGATGCGCCTGACGTCTGCGCATGTGGAGGCGCTTGATCTGTTCGATGCGCTGGCCAATGACCCGGAGCTGAATTTCAGAATGCGGCTGGAACCGGGGGATATGCAGTTCGTCTACAACCACGCGCAGTTGCACGACCGGACAGGGTTTCAGGATTGGGCAGAGGCGGACAGGCGGCGACATTTGCTGCGGTTGTGGCTGTCGTTACCGGGGGATCGGGAACTTCCGGAATGTTTTGCCGAGCGGTACGGCACCATCGAAATTGGCAATCGCGGCGGTATCATCGTGCCAGGAACGAGACTGCACGCCCCGTTGGACTGAACGCGGGGGAAGCCGCTTCGAAGCGGCTTGGGAAACGCGGTTTCGAAACCGCGTGGAAGGGCCTTGAAGGCCCTTGGACCAAGGCCCTTCGAAGGGCCTTGGCTGCGCGTAAGGATCAGCTGATCGCTGCGGCCTTCACATCATCGTCGATGAACGGCACGTATTGCGCAAAGTTCTCGGCGAACATGTTCACCAGCTTCTGCGCCTGCGCATCATAAGCATCCTTGTTGTCCCAGGTGCGGCGCGGATCGAGCAGAACTTCCGCCACGCCGGGGCAGGATACGGGCACGTCAAAGCCGAAATTCGCATCCTTGCGGAACTCGCCTTCGTTGAGCGACCCATCCAGAGCAGCCGTCAGAAGCGCACGGGTGGCGCGGATCGGCATGCGGCTGCCGGTGCCGTAGGCGCCGCCGGTCCAGCCGGTATTGACCAGCCAGCAGGTCGCACCATGCTGAGCGATCTTTTCGCGCAGCAGGTTGCCGTAAACCTCGGGGCGGCGCGGCATGAAGGGGGCGCCAAAGCAGGTCGAGAAGGTGGGCTCGGGCTCGGTCACGCCGCGTTCGGTCCCGGCGACCTTGGAGGTGAAGCCAGAGAGGAAGTGATACATGGCCTGCGCTGGGGTAAGGCGAGCGATCGGAGGAAGAACCCCGAAGGCATCGCAGGTCAGCATGATGATATTCTTGGGATGCCCGCCAAGTGCGCTGGCCGAGGCGTTGGAGATGTATTCCAGCGGGTAGGCGCAACGCATGTTCGCTGTAAGGCTGTCATCGTCGAAGTCGAGCTCGCGGGTTTCGGGATCGAAGACCATGTTCTCGATCACGGTGCCGAATTTTTTCGTGGTGGCGTAGATTTCCGGCTCGGCCTCTTCGCGCAGATTGATCGTCTTTGCGTAGCAGCCGCCTTCGAAATTGAAGATGCCCTTGTCGGACCAGCCATGCTCGTCATCACCGATCAATACTCGCGAAGGGTCGGCGGAAAGGGTGGTCTTGCCGGTGCCCGACAGGCCGAAGAAAACGGCGGCGTCATCGGGATTGTCCACGGCATGGTTGGCCGAGCAATGCATCGCCATCACGTTCTTGCCGGGCAGGATGTAGTTCAGAAGGGTAAAGACCGACTTCTTGTTCTCACCCGCATATTCTGTGCCACCGATCAGGATCAGCTTGCGCTCGAAGTTAAGCGCGATGACAGTCTCGGTCCGGCAGCCGTGCTTTGCCGGATCGGCCTGGAAGCTCGGGCAGTTGATGATGGTGAACTCGGGCACGAAGCTGTCGAGCTCTTCCGCAGCGGGGCGACGCAGCAAGTGGCGGATGAACAGACCATGCCAGGCCAGCTCGGTCACGACACGCACGTCCAGCCGGTGTTCGGGGTCGGCGCCGCCGAACAGGTCCTGCACGAAATACTCGCCCCCTTTCATATGCGCCAACATGTCGTCATAGAGGCGGTCGAAAGCCTCGGGCTCCATCGCGGCGTTGTTTTCCCACCAAATCGTGTCTTCGGTCGCGGCGCTGCGGACAACGTGTTTGTCCTTTGGCGAACGACCGGTGTACTTGCCGGTGGTGACCAGGAAAGTGCCACCCTGACCAAGCGTGCCTTCATCTCTGCGAAGGGCCGCTTCAATCAGCGCGGGTTCGAGCAGGTTATAGTGAACCGAACCGAGATCCGAGATGCCCTGAGCGTCCAGTGTCTGGTCTGGGTTCACGCGTCCTGTTGTCATTATGCAAGCTCCTGCGCCGTTTCTGCCCGGCGCCTTGGGTGAAACATCATGGGGTCGCGGTCGGAAGGGCCGCTGCGATAAGGGCCATATAACATGGCGTTTTCAGCAAGGAACAGGACGCAATCGCACAGTTAGCGCAACCAAACTCACCTTTTTTCGGGCCGTTAGCGCTGCCTTAAGGGGCGGATGGTAGGAAATCGGCCACACCAGTTGCGCATGAATGCAACTTAGAGATTGATTCTAAAGTCCGAAATGTAGGAGAATGAGAAAAAAACAAGGCAAATCGGGCACAATAAGGACATAGTAACATGTCGAGGATCGCACTCGTCGATGACGATAGGAATATCCTGACCTCCGTTTCCATGACTCTGGAAGCGGAAGGATTTGAAGTAGAAACTTACAATGACGGGCAGTCGGCACTGGATGCGTTTACGCGCCGGATGCCGGAATTGGCCGTGCTGGACATCAAGATGCCGCGCATGGACGGCATGGATCTGTTGCAGCGCCTGCGCCAGAAAAGCGCGGTTCCGGTGATCTTTCTCACCTCCAAAGATGATGAGATTGACGAACTGATGGGCCTGCGGATGGGCGCGGACGATTACGTGCGCAAGCCGTTTTCGCAGCGCCTGTTGGTAGAACGTATCCGCTCTATCCTCCGCCGGCAGGAGGCGATTGCCTCTGACGCGGGTGGTACGCCGGAAGAAAGCCAGGTGATGGTTCGGGGACCGCTGACAATGGATCCGCTGCGCCACGCAGTGACCTGGCATGGCAAGGACGTGTCGCTGACGGTTACCGAGTTTCTGCTGTTGCAGGCCCTGGCACAGCGGCCGGGTTTCGTGAAAAGCCGTGACCAGCTGATGGACGTGGCCTATGACGAACAGGTCTATGTGGACGACCGGACCATCGACAGTCACATCAAGCGCCTTCGCAAGAAGATGCGCGAGGTGGATTCGGATTTCTCGGCCATCGAAACGCTTTACGGTATCGGCTACAGGTATAACGAAGACTAAATGACTCTGGCTTCCGACATCGGACCGACCCAACAGCGCGAACCTGCGGAATCGCAGATCGTGCTGGGGGAAGACTGGGACCGCCCCGCCGGGGCGGTCGAGGTCGAATTGCGCGATGCGCGGGCTCGGCGTGGTCTGATGTCGCTCAACCGTTCGCCTTTGGCGCGCAAGATCATCCTCTTCAATCTGTTGGCTCTTGTGGTTCTGGTTGCCGGGGTCCTTTTCCTGAACCCGTTCCGCGACAGCCTAGTCTATCAGCGCGAACAGGCGCTGGCGGTCGAGGCGCAACTGGTGGCCGAGATTTTCGAAGCCAGCCTGCCACGCACCGCACCGGCAAACCTGCTGACCGGAGATGGCATCGATCCAGCAGACGTTCTCAGCCGCATCGGCTTGTCGGATGGCGTTGACGTCTACGTATTTGCCCCGAACGAAACGCTCGTTGCCTCGACCGGGGATGTCACAACCGAAGCGCCAACTCCGGTATCCGGCGCGGAAGAAGATCCGGGTCGGTCGCTGGTCATCACCGATTTTCTGAACACTGTCTGGGACGGTATCGCCGGGGTTCTGGCGCCCACAGACGGCCCAGCCACCGCTGAACCGGCAGAGGATCAGGCGCGCGCATTGGTGGCGGATGCGCTGGCTGGCGAAACCGTATTGCACGGCGGCAACGGCATGGCCGGGGCGATCTTCCTCGCAGCCTCGCCGATCGAGGGCCCATCGGGTGTGGTTGGCGTTGTGGCGCTGGCAACCGCTGCCGGTGAAATCGAACAGCTAGTCCGCGCCGAACGCGAACAGATCCTGCAAATGTTCTTCGTGGCGTTGCTGGTCTCTATCGGTCTCTCGCTGGTGCTGGCTTCGACCATCGCAAACCCGCTGTCGGACTTGTCCGCCGCTGCTGAACTTGGCCGCGACAAGAACGCCCGCAAGATGAGCCCGACGCGCGTTCGGATCCCCGACCTGACCGGGCGTCCTGACGAGATCGGCCGCCTCTCTGCTGCGCTCCGCGGCATGGTGGCGGCGCTTTATGACCGGATCGACGGCAATGAACAGTTTGCGGCCGACGTGGCGCATGAGGTGAAAAACCCGCTTGCGTCGCTTAGATCCGCTGTCGGCACCTTGCGACTGGCCCGTACCGATGATCAGCGTACACGACTTCTCCATGTGATCGACCACGATGTGCGGCGTCTGGACCGGCTGGTTTCGGACATCTCCAATGCCTCGCGGCTCGATTCCGAGTTGGTGAAGGAAGAGGCGGACGATTTCGACCTGATCCATATGCTGTCGAACCTGACGCAGTATCATGCCGAAGAGGCACAGAGCCACGATATCGAGTTTATCTCTGATCTGCCGGGTGAGCCGGTTATGCTGCACGGGCTGGAGGGCAGGCTGGCGCAGGTCTTCGTTAACCTCATCACCAACGCGATTTCCTTCTGCGAAGCAGGAGATGCTGTGAGGGTCTGGGCCCGCAAGCGTGAAAATCGGGTGCTGGTGGTGGTCGAAGATACCGGCCCGGGCATTCCGGAAGAGGCGCTTACCAAGGTCTTTAACCGTTTCTATTCGGAACGGCCCGTCCAGCAATTTGGCGACCACTCGGGCCTTGGGCTGGCGATTTCCAAGCAAATTGTCGAGGCGCATGGCGGCGTGATCTGGGCTGAAAACATCCGCCCGACCGAGGCTGACATCACTTCGGACCCGCTGGGCGCGCGGTTCGTGGTCGGCCTGCCGCTCTAGGGCTTTGGGCAGCACTGACGACATCTCTCTTCTGTCCCAATACAGCGGCCCGCGCGCGCTGGATGGGCGCGTCTTTTGTCGTGGCACGGCAATATGTCTTGGCGGGCATGGCCTGCTGGCGCTTGGCCCTTCGGGCAGTGGTAAAACAAGGCTGGCGCTTGAGCTTATGGCCCTTGGCGCGGCCTTGGTGTCCGATGATGGGGCATATCTGACAGATGAGGGCCGGGTTGAACGCCCGACAGACGCGCCCCGCCTTATCGAAGCTCGGGGGCTGGGTTTGCTGCACGCCGACCCGCTGGACAGCGCACCCCTGTCGCTGATCGTCGATCTGGGCCGGGCAGAACCTGACCGTCTGCCACCGCGACGGGTGGCCACCGCGCCGGGTGGCCTTGTGCCCTTGATCCTTGGCAAGGATCACCCTTTTCTTGCCGCTGCGATCTGCCAATATCTGAAACACAGACGCGCGGAGTAGCCGGCGATGGATCACGAAGACCAAACAACCGCAGAAGAAACCGAACGGGTGGTGTTCGTCTCGGGCCCCTCGGGCGCGGGGCGGTCGACCGCAATCCGGGCGCTGGAAGATCTGGGGTTCGAGGCCATCGACAACCTGCCGCTCAGCCTGCTGCCGCGCCTGCTGGACGGGCCGCCGCCGACGCGTCCGCTTGTGCTTGGCACCGATCCGCGAAACCGTGACTATAGTGCACAGGCGCTGATTGCGGCGGTGGACCGGCTTGCCGCAGATCCCAAGGTGCTGGCCGATCTGGTTTATCTGGATTGCTCCACCGATGTACTGGTGCGGCGTTATTCCGAGACCCGCCGCCGCCATCCGCTGGCGCCGGAGGACCGACCCATCCTGGGAATTGAGCTGGAACAGGACCTGCTGGCCCCGGTCCGGGCGCGCGGGGGCATTCTGATCGACACGTCCGAGATGACCCCACATGAATTGCGCGCCGAGGTGCAGCGATGGTTCGCACCGGGGGGACAGCAGAAACTGGCGCTGTCGGTCCAATCCTTCAGCTACAAGCGCGGGCTGCCGACGGGTGCGGATCTGGTTTTCGACTGTCGGTTCCTGCGCAACCCATACTGGAATGCGGATCTGCGCAGCCTGGACGGGCGCGATGCGGCTGTGGTGAACTATATCGCCGATGATGCCCGCTTCGGGCCGTTCCTGACGCAGGTCACGAAACTGGTCGAAACCCTGCTGCCGGCCTATCAGGAAGAGGGTAAAGCGCATCTGACCGTGGCTTTCGGATGTACCGGAGGGCAACACCGGTCGGTTGCCGTCACCGAAAAACTGGCCACACATCTTGCGCAAGAAGGCTGGCAGGTGTCAAAGAGGCACAGGGAGATTGAACGCCGGGCCGTGACCCGCGCGCCGTAAGTGCCAAGGAAGCAGAGTTTGATCGGCATCGTGATTGTTGCACATGGGGGTCTGGCGCGAGAGCTTCAGAATGCGGTTGAGCATGTGGTGGGCCGCCAGTCCGGAATGCTGGCAATTTCCATCGGTGCGGAAGACGACCGCGCACGCCGCCAGCGTGAAATCTGCGACGCCGCAGATGCGGTGGATGCTGGCGATGGCGTGGTTGTGGTGACGGATATGTTTGGCGGATCGCCCTCTAACCTGTCGCTGCGCGCCTGCCGCCCGTCCAATCGCAAGATCCTGACCGGGGTGAACCTGCCGATGCTGGTGAAGCTGGCGAAATCCCGTAACCTGCCGGTCGAAGATGCCGTGGCACGCGCCGCCGAAGCCGGACGTCGCTATATCAACAGTTTTGACGGAGCCCCCGAATGACCAACTCGACAAAGCGCAAGCTGGATATCGTGAACGTCAAAGGGCTCCACGCCCGCGCTTCGGCGAAGTTTGTGGAAACTGTCGAGCAGTTCGACGCCTCGGCAACCGCCTATAAAGATGGGCTGAGCGCCGCCGGGGACTCGATCATGGGGCTTTTGATGTTGGCAGCATCCCAAGGAACCACTATTGAGGTGGAAACGAGCGGGCCAGAGGCGGAACAGCTGATGGACGCCCTTGCCGCGCTTGTTGCTGACAAGTTCGGAGAAGGGATGTAAGCCCGTACATCCGGGATGGAATCGGGGATAGAGAACCGTTGACCGACGTCACGACGACAAATGCAGGGCCACAGGCCCGGCCCGGCGAGGGCCAGCAGCAACCGGTTTATGACCGGCGCAGCCTGACCTATGCAACCTCTTTCGATTCGCCATTTCGTTCGACCGTGATCCGCGCGATTGAGTGGATGACAGGGAAGTTGACCATCGTTCGGCGGGTGCGCCAGTTCGAACGGATGGGGGCGCCGGTGGGGCAGGCCTTTTGGCCCGCGACCATGAAAGTGATGGGGATCGACCTGCAAACGCCGCAGGCGCAGCTGGATCGCATTCCCTCCGATGGACCGGTTGTCTTCGTGGCCAATCACCCGCATGGGCTGGTCGATGGGATGATTCTGGCCGACCTCATTGGCCGCCGTCGTGATGACTATCGCATTCTTACCCGTTCGCTTCTGACCGGAATCGACGAAAGTGCCGCGAGCTACATGATCGCGGTGCCCTTCCCGCACCAGCCCGACGCGCAGCAGGAAATGATCCGTATGCGGGCCCAAGCGATGGAGCATCTGTCCAACCGCGGGCTGATTGCGCTGTTTCCATCGGGAGTTGTCGCGACCTCCGCCACCGCCTTCGGTCCGGTGATCGAGCAGGAATGGAACGTCTTTACCGCCAAGATGATCCGCCGGTCCGGCGCGACGATTGTACCGTGCTTCTTCCAGGGCACCAATTCCCGCGCCTACCAGATTGCCAACCGGGTTTCACCGGTCGTTCGGCAAGGGCTGTTGCTGCACGAGGTGGTGAAAAGCTTTGACAAGCCGCAGGCGCCGATCATCGGCCATGCGATCACACCTGACCAGTGGAACGACCGGATCCAGAACCCGCGTCAGTTCATGGCGCAGCTGCGGGAACATACGCTTGGGCTAAAGGCCGATCCCGACCGGGCATTCTGACCCCTATCAGCGGGTCGGAACCGCAACTTCTCCGCGATAGTCATAGAAACCGCGCTGCGTCTTGCGGCCGAGCCAACCCGCCTCGACATATTTCGTCAGCAGCGGGCAGGGGCGGTATTTGGTATCGGCCAGCCCGTCATGCAGCACGTTCATGATCGCAAGGCAGGTGTCCAGACCGATGAAATCCGCCAGTTCCAGCGGCCCCATCGGGTGGTTGGCCCCCAGCTTCATCGACTCGTCGATGGACTTTACGTTGCCGACCCCTTCGTAGAGTGTATAGACCGCCTCGTTGATCATCGGCATGAGGATGCGGTTGACGATGAAGGCGGGGAAGTCTTCTGCCGTCGCGGCGGTTTTTCCAAGGCGGTCGACCACGGCTTTGCAGGCGGCAAAGGTTTCCTCGTCGGTGGCGATGCCGCGGATCAGTTCGACCAGTTGCATCACCGGAACCGGGTTCATGAAGTGGAACCCCATGAATTTTTCGGGCCGGTCTGTGCGGCTGGCCAGACGGGTGATCGAGATCGACGAAGTGTTCGAGGTCAGGATCGTTTCGGGCTTCAGATGGGGCAGAAGATCTTCGAAAATCGCCTGCTTGACGGTCTCTCGTTCCGTCGCGGCCTCGATGATCAGATCAGACGAACCCAGATCCGTCAGCCTGAGTGTCGTCGAGATGCGGCCAAGCGCGGCGGCTTTTTCTTCGGCCGTGGCCTTTCCGCGGCTGACCTGGCGTTCGATATTTCGGTCGATCAAAGCCATAGCCTTGTCTAGGCTATCCTGAGAAACGTCATTCATAACAACGTTGTAACCGGCCAGTGCGCAAACATGGGCGATACCGTTGCCCATCTGCCCTGCGCCGACGATGCCGATCTTCTGAATGTCCATGTCCCGTACCTCTGTCCTCGGTGTTTCGCCCGCACAATAGGCGCGGGGAGTAGGGGCAGACAAGGTCAAACGCCGCGGCGGATTGTGCGAAAAATCACCACAAGTTTTCGGTTTAGCCATTTGGAAACCGCCACGGCGCAAATTGGGTCCGGGTGAGTCGAAAACATGGGTGGAGCAAGCCATGAGTTACGCAAAGGTGGGGCACGGACCCCTAGACTACGAACCATGCCGCTATGACGGGTCGCCGATGACCTTTCGGGGGCCAAAGACCAAGCCGGGCAAGGGGTATGTCCTGTGTCTGGGCGGATCGGAGACGTTTGGAAAGTTTTGCCCCGACCCTTTTCCAGACCTGCTGGCCAGGCGCCTTGGACGATCGGTGTTGAACATGGGCGCGATGAATGCCGGGATAGACCTGTTGTTGCACGACCCGGCACTTCGTAACGCGCAATCGCGCGCCGGTGCCGTTGTCTTGCAGGTGCCCGGCGCTGCCAATCTGTCGAACCGCTTCTTCAGCGTGCATCCAAGGCGAAATGACCGCTTCGTCAAAGCCTCGACCATGATGCGCACGATCTACCGAGAGGTGGATTTTACCGAGTTCCATTTCACGCGCCATATGCTGACCGCGCTGCGGCTTCGCTCAGAGGATCGGTTCATGATCGTGGTAGAGGAACTGCGCGCCGCCTGGCGGGCACGGATGGCAACGCTGCTCGACCGGATCGGGGTGCCGGTTCATTTGCTGTGGCTGTCGCACCGCGCGCCGGGGGATGACCCCGCGGATGAGGCGGGGTTGGGGTACGATCCGCTCTTCGTTGATGCCGAGATGCTGGCAGAGCTGGAACCGAAGGCGGCCAGTGTCTCGATCTGCATTCTTGCGCAGGATGCGCGGGCCCCGGCGGCGCGGGGGATGTTCTATGGGCGCGGTGAAGAAGCCGCCGCACGGCTGATGCCGGGGCCGGAAGATCACGACCGGGTGGCCGCGATGCTGGCAGGTGCGATGGCATGAAAAAGAAAAAGGCCCGCCGGGTCGGGCGGGCCTTTCTGTGTGCGTTCCCTGTGCGGATCAACCGAGTTTTTCGGTGAGTTCCGGCACAGCGGTAAAGAGGTCCGCGACCAGGCCGTAATCGGCGACCTGGAAGATCGGGGCCTCTTCGTCCTTGTTGATCGCGACGATGATCTTCGAATCCTTCATGCCCGCGAGGTGCTGGATCGCGCCCGAGATGCCCACAGCGACGTAGAGATCGGGGGCAACCACCTTACCGGTCTGGCCCACCTGCCAGTCGTTCGGGGCATAGCCCGAGTCGACCGCAGCGCGGGAGGCACCCACGGCGGCGCCGAGCTTGTCGGCCAGCGCTTCGATGATCTTGAAGTCGTCTTCCGACCCAACGCCACGGCCACCCGACACGACGATGCCGGCCGAGGTCAGTTCGGGGCGATCGGACGCGGCAACCTTGTCCTCGACCCATTCAGACAGGCCCGGGTTTTCAGCGGCCGAGATGGTTTCCACCGGCGCAGCAGCTTGTTCGCCAGCCGCGTCGAAGGTGGAGGTCCGGAAGGAAATGACCTTCTTGGCGTCCGAGGACTTCACGGTCTGGATCGCGTTGCCCGCGTAGATCGGACGTTCAAAGGTGGAGCCATCGACCACACCGGACGCATCCGAGATAACCATGACGTCGAGCAGTGCAGCCACGCGGGGCAGCACGTTCTTGGCGTCGGTGGTGGCCGGTGCCACGATGTGTTCGTAATCGCCGGACAGCGACACGATCAGCGCCGCGGTCGGTTCCGCCAGGCGGTGGCCGAGAGACGCATCCTCTGCCACCAACACTTTGGAGACACCAGCGATCTTGGCGGCGGCCTCACCGGCAGCGGCGGCAGAGGCGCCAGCGGCCAGAACGGTCACTTCGCCAAGCGACGACGCCGCGGACACGGCCTTTGCGGTGGCGTCCAGCGCCAGTTCGCCGTCGGTCACTTCAGCAAGGAGAAGAACAGCCATTACACAGCCCCCGCTTCTTTGAGTTTCGCAACAAGCTCGTCTACCGAGCCCACAATCTCACCGGCCTTGCGGGCCTCGGGTTCCGTCGTCGAGACAATCTCCAGACGCGGGGTGACGTCGACGCCGTAGTCGGCGGCGGTCTTCTCATCCAGCGGCTTTTTCTTGGCCTTCATGATGTTCGGCAAGCTCGCATAGCGGGGCTCGTTCAGGCGCAGGTCGACGGTGATGATGGCAGGCATCTTCACGTTGATGGTCTGAAGGCCGCCATCCACCTCGCGGGTGATCTTGGCGCTGTCGCCATCGATATCGACCTCGGAGGCGAAGGTGCCCTGGGACCAGCCAAGCAGAGCCGACAGCATCTGGCCGGTGGCGTTCATGTCATTGTCGATGGCCTGCTTGCCGCAGAGCACCAGACCGGGCTGTTCCTCGTCCACAACGGCCTTGAGGATCTTGGCAACCGCCAGAGGCTCGATATCGGTGTGTACGTCATCGGCGGCCACGACCAGGATCGCGCGATCCGCACCCATGGCCAGCGCCGTGCGCAGGGTTTCCTGGCTTTGCTTCACGCCGATCGAGACGGCGACAACCTCGTCTGCCTTGCCCGCTTCCTTCAAACGGATCGCCTCTTCCACGGCAATCTCGTCGAACGGGTTCATCGACATCTTCACATTCGCAAGATCAACACCGCTGCCATCCGCCTTCACACGGACCTTCACGTTGTAGTCGATCACGCGTTTGACAGGCACAAGAACCTTCATTTCCACGTCTCTCCTGTTATGGCCCCCGAGGCGCAGGCCGCGGGTAAGTCATGCTATCATGCGGTTGTTACCGCTTCGAATCGCGTGATGACAGGTCAAAATCGACGCGTTCGACCGATTGGACGCCGCGTTTTTTCCTTATTGAGTGCCTATGTGTCGGATCGGCGCCGTGTTTTGCGCCGGGGTGAATGCGTAAAAGGAACAGATTAAGATGGAGAAAGTTCAGGGAATCGGCGGATTTTTCTTCCGCGCAAAAGATCCGGAGGCACTTGGGCGGTGGTACAGGGACCATCTGGGGATCAACATCGCCCCAACTGATATGGAGATGGTGCCCTGGGTCAGCGACGCCGGTGTGACGGTCTTTGCACCTTTCGCAGAGGACACTGACTATTTCGCAGCCGCCCAGCGTTTCATGCTGAACTTCCGGGTCGTCGATCTCGACGCGATGGTGACGCAACTGGAATCTGCCGGTATTGACGTCTACAATCGACAAGAGATGGAGGGGATCGGCCGTTTCGCTCATTTGCGCGACCCCGAAGGCACGCCGATCGAATTGTGGGAACCCGCCCCGACAGGAGATAGCGAATGACAGCATCCATGGCAGAGCCTCAGATCAAGGCTTTCCCGGAAACCCACACGCTCGGTTTCGTCCGCGACTATTCGATGGCCACGCTGGACGAGATGCCCGATCTCTGGCGCACCTTCTACGAGGCGCCGCTGGTCATCCCCAACTACGTTCCCGGAGCCATGTATGGCGTGTCTTTCGCGGCGGACGGGCTTGGCAAGTTCAAATACGGGGTCACGGTCGAGGTCGATCCGGTGCCTTCGGAGCTGCCCAAAGGCACTAGCCTGGCGCGGTTGCCGGAAGGCGACTATGCGGTCGTGCAGGATTTCGGCACGCTCGATGATGTGCAGCTTTGCTTTGACTGGATCATCGCCGAATGGTTGCCACAGTCGCGCTATACGCAGCGCCGCGGCGCGATCTTCGAGCGCTATCCCGAAGACCCGCGCAATGGGCCCGAGGGTATGGTGTTCGAGATCTGGGTTCCGGTCTGCGACAGGCCCAACTAGTAACTGTTGCAAAGCGCAAGATCGGTCAGGCACGGTGCCGGGTGACCCGGTATCCTGAGACCATGAAACGGATGCACACCCCAATTGACCTGATTGCCCGCACCTTGTGGCAGGTGGAAACCGACCTGTCCCGAGGCACGGATTTGACCCGTCTTGCCGAAGCTGTCGGGGTCAGCAGGTTTCACCTCACACGGGCTTTTTCGCTGCGCACCGGTCTTCCGCTTGGCACCTATGTCAGGCGGCGGCGGTTAAGCCAGGCGGCAATCGCGCGGGCTGCTGGTGAAAGCGTGACCAATGCGGCTTTTGACGCAGGCTATGACAGCGTCGAGGGGTTTTCCCGCGCGTTCCGTTCCTGTTTCGGATTGGCCCCGTCTTCGATCAGGGGGCCGGACGATCTGAGCAGGATCACCTTGCAGGAAGCCATAGAGATGACCCAACCCGACCAATCCGAAACCCAGGTGCCCGAAATCCGGACCATCGATCCGATTTCCCTTGTCGGGAGGTCTGACCGGTTCGACATGAAAACCCGGACACGCATACCCGCGCTGTGGGATGACACCGTGTCGGAATGGCATGACGCCATGATCGGTGGCCCAACCTACGGCGTCTGCTCGGACTTTAGTGACACGGGTGAGTTCACCTATAGCGTTGCGTTTCCGGGCGAGGCGTCAGAAGGGCTCGAACGGCTGACCATTCCGGGTGGCACCTACGCGGTTTTTGCCCATGAGGGACATATCTCAACGATTGCCCGAACCTGGGACGCAATCTTTGCCAAATGGGCCCCGGTTGCCGAATACGATCTGAAAGACGGCCCCGAATTCGAGCTTTATGATGCCGATTTCGATCCGGCCAAGCCGGGCAAGGTCGCCGTGTGGGTGCCTGTGGTGCCGCGCGCTTAGCGGTTTGCCCCCGGCACCCAAAGAACATCAGCGCGGCCGTCATCATTGCAGATGCGGGCCGCGACGAAGAACCAGTCGGACAGGCGGTTAAGGTATTTCACCGCCGCGGGGTTGACCGTTTCCATAGTGGACAACTCCACCGCCAACCGTTCGGCCCGGCGGGCGACGGTCCGGCACAGGTGCAGATGCGCTGCGGCAGCCGAACCACCGGGTAGGATGAAGCTCCGCAGCGGATCCAGCCGGTCGTTCATCGCGTCGATCTCGGCCTCCAGCCGGTCTACCTGTGCGGAAATCATCCGCAGGGGCGGATATTCGGCATCGGCATCCTTTTCCATGTCAGGGCGGCAGAGATCAGCGCCCAGATCGAAAAGATCGTTCTGGATCATTGCCAGTTGCGCGTCCATTGCTCCTTCGGTGTGCAGCCTCGCCAGCCCGAGTGTTGCGTTCAGCTCATCCACCGTGCCGTATGCCGTGACGCGGGCAGAGTGCTTGTCGACCCTTGCGCCGTTGCCCAATGCGGTTTGCCCGGCGTCGCCGGTGCGGGTGTAAATCTTGTTCAGAACAACCATGTCTCAGCCACCGTTTCCGCGCAGATAGACCACCAGAGCGATCAGGATGACCGCAACGAACTGCACCGCCAGTCGCCAGCGCATGATTTTGTTTGCATTTCTGCGGTTGAACTCTCCGCCGCGTGTATAGGTGCCGATCCCGAACATCAGGATGATGGCAACCCCGACCGTGACGATCAGGGCAATGATGGTAAGGGTATCTACCATAGCGGTCCTTTCCGGGGGTCAGCCCTTTTCGATCAACCAGTCGAGAGCGCGTGTCGGCAATAGCCGTTTCATCGTCCCCATGAAATAGGTTGGAACCGTTACATAGTATCGCGGGCGTGGGCGACCAGCCTCGATGGCGTGAATCAGCTTCTTTGCCACGGCATCGGGGGGCAACTCGAACGCGTCGGGTTTATCTTTGTCTTCATAGAGACGTTTTAGCAGCGTGTCGCGATAGAGATCAGACAGGGCCGAGTTTTCCCAGTCGATCCAGCGTTCGAAATGGCCGCGGGCGTTTTCGCGGATCTTCGATGTGACGGGGCCGGGTTCGATCAGTGATACGTGAATGCCCGATCCACGCAGTTCCAGTCGCATCGTGTCAGTCAACCCTTCCAGCGCGAACTTGGTCGAGACATAGGCCGCGCGCCACTTGTAGGTGATGAAGCCAAGGACCGAGCTGTTCTGCACGATCCGCCCATGCCCCTGGGCGCGCATGACGGGAATCACGCGGCGGGTGAGTTCATGCCACCCGAAGAAATTGGTCTCAAAAATCTCACGAAGCCCGTCGGTGGGGAGATCCTCGACCGCGCCGGGCAGGCCGAACGCGCCATTATTGAACAATGCGTCAAGGGTGCCGCCAGTCTGATCCAGTGCCCAGTTCAGACCGGCTGCTATACTGTCGGTATCGGCAAGGTCCAGCACTCCGCAGGTCAACCCTTCGCCGCGCAGGCGCTCGGCGTCCTCTGGCTTGCGGCAAGTGGCCAGCACGTGCCAGCCGCGCGCGTGCAGGGCATGGGCACAATGATAGCCGATGCCGGAGGAACAACCGGTGATCAGAATGCTGCGGGTCATGGGGATTTCCTGTAGCCTGTGTTAGCAAAGGGGTAGGGCGGGCGTGCGCTTAGTACAAGTGCAGGGATATATCCTGCTTTACCACCCCTCGTGGTTTGACGTATCACAGATACCAAATGAACGAGCAGAATATGTCAGACGACAACCGCGAAATCACCGAACCGCTGAGCCGTGCCATTGGCTCGCGCTATCTGCAATATGCGCTGTCGACCATCATGCACCGGGCCTTGCCCGACGCGCGTGATGGGTTGAAGCCTGTGCATCGGCGCATCCTTTTTGCGATGCGGGAACTGCGGCTGGCCTCCAACGGGGGGTTCCGCAAGTCGGCCAAGATCTCCGGCGATGTGATGGGGAACTATCACCCCCATGGCGACGCCGCGATCTATGACGCGATGGCGCGCCTGGCGCAGGATTTCACCATCCGTTATCCGCTGGTCGACGGGCAGGGGAACTTTGGCAATATCGACGGCGATAACCCGGCTGCCAGCCGGTACACAGAGGCGCGGATGACTGCCGTGGCCGAGGTGCTGCTGGAAGGGCTGAACGAGAACGCCGTTGATTTCCGCGACAATTATGACGGCACCCTTCAGGAACCCGAGGTTCTGCCAGCTGCGCTGCCCAACCTTCTGGCCAACGGGTCAAGCGGGATTGCCGTGGGGATGGCCACCAACATTCCGCCCCATAACGTCGATGAACTGATCACAGCGTGCCTGCACCTGATCAAGACACCCGACGCGCGTGATGAGACCTTGCTGAACTACATTCAGGGACCGGATTTCCCGACCGGCGGCGTGATCGTCGAGCCAAAGGAAAGCATGGCCGAAACCTACCGCACGGGCCGGGGTGCCTTCCGGCTGCGGGCCAAGTGGGAAACCGAGGATCTGGGCCGGGGCACCTGGCAGGTTGTTGTGACTGAAATTCCCTATCAGGTTCAGAAATCGAAGCTGATCGAGAAGATCGCGGAACTGATCCAGACCAAGAAGGTGCCGATTCTGGCCGACGTGCGCGATGAATCGGCCGATGATATCCGTATTGTGCTGGAACCCCGGTCCAAGAACGTGGACCCCGAAATTCTTATGGGCACGCTGTTCCGCAGCTCGGATCTGGAGATCCGGTTTAGTCTGAATATGAACGTGCTGATCGACGGGCGCACGCCCAAGGTGTGCAGCCTGAAGGAAGTGCTGCGCGCTTTCCTCGATCACCGGCGCGAGGTTCTGATCCGCCGCTCCACCCACCGGATGGAGAAGATCGACCACCGGCTAGAGGTTCTGGAAGGCTTTATTATCACCTTCCTCAACCTCGACCGGGTCATCGACATCATCCGATATGACGACGACCCCAAGGCAGCGCTGATGCGCGAGGAATGGGGCAGGGCACATGTGCGCGCAACGTCTGAGGCCGACTATGTCAGCCCCGCCCCGGGTGAAGGTGAACTGACAGAAGTTCAGGCCGAGGCGATCCTGAACATGCGCCTGCGGTCCTTGCGGCGGCTGGAGGAGATGGAGCTGCTGAAAGAGCAGGCCGCCCTGATGGAAGAACGTGCCGAGCTCGACGACCTTTTGGCGCGCGATGAGCTGCAATGGGGCCGCATCGGCGATGAACTGCGTGAGATGCGCAAGCAGTTTGGCAAGGGGACCGAGTTCGGCAAACGCCGCACTGATTTCGCCGAGGCCGGCGTGATCGAAGAGGTGCCGCTTGAAGCGATGATTGAACGAGAGCCGATCACCGTGGTCCTGTCCAAGATGGGTTGGGTGCGGGCGATGAAAGGTCATGTCGCCCTGGACGGAGAGTTCAAATACAAGGACGGCGACGAGGGCCGCTTCCTGATGCATGCGGAAACCACCGACAAGTTGCTGGTCTTTGGCAATAACGGCCGATTCTACACCATTGCGGCTGCGAATCTGCCCGGCGGGCGCGGTATGGGCGAACCTGTGCGCCTGATGGTTGACCTGCCCAATGAGGTCGAGATTGTCGACCTGATCATTCACAAGCCCGGCGCGAAACTGCTGGTAGCATCCTCAGCCGGTGACGGGTTCGTGGTGCCCGAAGCTGATGTTCTGGCCCAGACCCGGTCCGGCAAGCAGGTTCTGAACGTGAAAGCGCCCGTGCGCGCCGCCGTTTGTACCCGCGTGCAGGATAGCGAAGACTATGTTGCCTGCGTGGGCGAGAACCGAAAGGTGCTGGTTTTCCCGCTGGCTGAACTGCCTGAAATGGGCCGTGGCAAGGGCGTTCGCCTGCAAAAATACAAAGATGGCGGCCTGTCGGATGCACGTTGTTTCAACCGGGCCGAGGGTCTCAGCTGGAAAGACCCCGCCGGTCGTACCCGCACCGAAACGGACCTTGCGGAATGGGAAGGCAAACGGGCAGGCACCGGGCGCATGGCGCCGCGCGGCTTCCCACGGAACAACCGGTTCACCTGACATCCGGCTATGCAACTCGGCCACGGTTTTTCGCCGAAATTCCGGCGGCTTGACCGGGTTGATTGCGTGTCCGGTCCGGCTGCGCTATCCCGAACAGGCTGCCATTTAGGAGGAGCCCATGCGCGCCCTGTCCCGTTTCGCCCTTTTGGGGCTGGTCCTGATTCTCGGGGCCTGCGCTGCGACTGACCCGCTGGAAGAAGAACTGCCCGATATGGGGGATTTCCGGCTCGCCTATAATATCGTCGTCGCTGACAACATGCAGCAGGTGCCGCCTTCCCGGCAGGCGACGGGCGAGGAATGGATCGAAGTTCTGACCGCCGAGATCGACCGCCGCTTTGGCGGCTACGAAGGCGACAGGCTTTATCACATCGCCATCCATGTAGACGCCTATGCGCTTGCACCTCCGGGTATCCCCGTGGTGTTGCAACCGCGGTCCATCCTCGTGGTAAGCGCCAATGTTTGGGACGATGAATTGCAGGCCAAGCTGCATGATGACCCCGAACAGCTGACGATTTTCGAAGGGGCCGCAGCAGAGACGATGCTGATCGGATCGGGACTGGCGCGGTCGCGGGAAGAGCAGATGCAGATCCTCGCGCGTAACGCCGCACGGCGCATCCAGCTTTGGATGTTGACCCATCCGGAATGGTTCTCGATCGATGAAGAAGAGGCTGCCGAAGCACAAGCGACGCTTGCAGCACAGGTAGAAGCGGTGGAACAACCCGTCGAGCTGCCGGAAGAAGCGGCAGAGTAGCGGGAAATCCCCAACTCACCCTTGATTTTTCCCCCGCGCCTCAGTAACGAGCGCGCGATGATGAACCGGGGCCGGGCGGCCCCCCCTAGCATGAGGCGCCTGAGCAATGGCAAAGGAAAAGTTTGAGCGCGGCAAGCCGCATTGTAACATCGGCACGATCGGTCACGTTGACCACGGCAAGAC
>NZ_JBPBBA010000029.1:0-54040 GCF_050896395.1 Nioella aestuarii
CGGCTGCGGGTGCGGTGGCTGGGGCGGCAGCCGGGGCGGCAACGGCAGCCGGGGCAGGGGCGGCGACGATCACTTGCTTGCTGACCCGGACATTAAGGCTGGGATTGTCACCATACTCGCGCATGACCTCCAACTCGGTCAGGTCATTTTCGGCCAGCAGTTCCGCCAATGCCTTGATGAATGCGACATCCCCGTCATGTGTCTTGTTTGCCATCTCTGCCCTCGGGTGTTCTGGCGGGGGCCTCCCCGCGCGGATAAATATGTTCCGGGCTATATACGCGTTCCCCAAGGGGCTGAAAAGGCAAACCAGATGCGAAAACGGCCCATGTGCGTGCAAAGCGGTCCTTCATCTGCCCGGTTTTGCAGCCGCCGCGCAGGAAAATGACGCGGGAGGCGAGATTTTTGAAGTTTATTTTTTTTACCACTTGATCAAAAAAATATCCTGTGCCAGCGTTTCTCCTGAAGTACACGCCATTCGATCAGGGAGGCACCCCATGACGAACAGCCCGTTTACCCCGGGAATCGCGTCAGGCCGTTTATCGGCCGAAGACTACGCATCCAATTTCGGCGACCTGCACGAGCCGCTGGACGATCACGAGGCATTGGTGGCGGCGGATCGCTGTTACTTCTGCCACGATGCGCCCTGCATGACCGCCTGCCCGACGGATATCGATATTCCGTTGTTTATCCGGCAGATCGCCACCGGCACGCCAGAGGCGGCGGCACGCACGATCCTGTCGCAGAACATCCTGGGCGGCATGTGCGCCCGAGTCTGCCCCACTGAAACGCTCTGCGAAGAGGTCTGCGTGCGGGAAGTGGCGGAGGGCAAGCCGGTCATCATCGGTCAGCTTCAGCGCTACGCGACAGACAAGCTTATGGAGGCGGGTGTTCATCCCTTCACCCGAGCTGCTTCGACGGGCAAGAAAGTTGCCGTTGTGGGCGCGGGACCAGCGGGTCTGTCCTGCGCGCACCGTCTGGCGATGAAGGGTCACGACGTGGACCTTTTCGATGCGCGGCCCAAGGGCGGTGGTCTCAACGAATACGGCATCGCGGCCTACAAGGCGGTTGATGGTTTCGCCGGATCCGAGGTAGACTGGCTGATGCAGATCGGCGGGATCACCTTGCAAACCGGCATGGCGCTGGGCCGCGAACTCAGCCTTGATACGCTGAAGGCGGACTATGATGCCGTGTTTCTTGGCATGGGGCTCGCTGGTGTCAACGCGCTGCGCGCCGAGGGTGAAGAAAAGGGCGGTGTCACCGACGCTGTCGATTTCATTTCAGATTTGCGCCAGGCAAGTGATCTTGCCTCTCTCCCGGTCGGGCGCAACGTGGTGGTGATCGGTGGTGGCATGACCGCCGTCGATGCCGCCGTTCAATCCAAGCTGCTAGGCGCGGAAAATGTGACCATTCTCTACCGTCGCAGCCGCTCAGAGATGCCAGCCAGCCGGTACGAACAAGATCTGGCGGCGTCCAAGGGTGTTCGGTTGGTCTTTAATGCCAAGCCCGTCCGAGTAACCGGCAATGGCGCGGCTCAGGCGTTGGAGGCGGAATATACCGTGTCTGGTCCCGACGGGCTGACAGGCACGGGCGAGACTTTCACCGTCCCCGCCGATCAGGTGCTGAAGGCCATCGGCCAGACCCTGGAAGGCGCGCCCGAGGGAATTGCAATCGAAGGTGGCAAGATCGCCGTGACCGGGCCGGGCCGCACCAGCATGGCCGGGGTCTGGGCGGGAGGCGACTGCGCCTCTGGCGGCGAAGACCTGACCGTGACCGCCGTGGCCGAGGGCCGTGATGCGGCAGAAGATATTCACCAGACCCTGATAGGAGGGTAAGACAATGGCTGATCTCACGACGAATTTCATCGGCATCAAAAGCCCGAACCCGTTCTGGCTGGCTTCCGCGCCGCCAACGGACAAGGAATACAACGTCCGCCGCGCCTTCGAAGCCGGGTGGGGCGGTGTTGTCTGGAAGACCCTGGGCGAAGAAGGCCCGCCGGTCGTCAATGTCAATGGCCCCCGCTATGGCGCGATCTGGGGGGCAGACAGGCGTCTGCTTGGCCTCAACAATATCGAGCTGATCACCGACCGGCCCCTGCAAACCAATCTCGACGAGATGACACGCGTGAAGAAGGACTATCCCGATCGTGCGCTCATCGCCTCGCTGATGGTGCCGGTGAACGAGGACAGCTGGAAAGCGATCCTTGACCGGGTGATCGAGACCGGCTGTGATGGGGTGGAGCTGAATTTCGGCTGCCCACACGGGATGAGCGAACGCGGCATGGGCAGCGCCGTGGGGCAGGTGCCGGAATATGTCGGCCAGGTCACTGAATGGTGCAAGAAACATTCCGACCTGCCAGTGATCGTGAAGCTGACACCCAACATTACCGACATTCGCAAACCTGCGCAGGCGGCGAAGGATGGCGGCGCAGATGCGGTGTCTCTCATCAATACGATCAATTCGATCACCTCGGTCGATCTGGACCTGTTCGCGCCCGAACCCACCATCGACGGCAAGGGGGCCCATGGCGGCTATTGCGGCCCGGCGGTGAAACCGATTGCGCTCAACATGGTTGCCGAGATCTCTCGCTCACCCTCGCTGGCCGGACTGCCGATCTCTGGCATCGGTGGCGTGACCACCTGGCGCGATGCGGCAGAGTTCATGGCGCTTGGCGCGGGCAATGTGCAGGTCTGCACGGCGGCGATGACCTATGGCTTCAAGATCGTTCAGGAAATGATTTCGGGTCTTAGCCAGTACATGGACGAGAAAGGCTTCACCTCGACATCTGAGCTGGTGGGGCGCGCGGTGCCGAACTGTTCTGATTGGCAGCACCTCAACCTCAACTACATCACCAAGGCCCGGATCGACCAGGATGCCTGTATCAAATGCGGGCGCTGCTACGCGGCGTGCGAAGATACCAGCCACCAGGCGATCACTATGTCAGAGGATCGGGTGTTTGACGTCGATGACAGCGAATGCGTGGCCTGTAACCTGTGTGTGAATGTCTGCCCGGTCGAGGGCTGCATCACGATGGAGCAGCTTGCTCCCGGTACGGTGGATGAACGCACGGGCAAGGTGGTTGAGAAGGAATACGCCAACTGGACGACGCATCCGAACAACCCGGGGTCTTGCGCCGCTGAGTAGACCTTGGCACCGGTGGAAAGGCGTTTCGAAACGCCTTTCCACGCGGTTTTGAAACCGCGTTGAAAGCGCATTGTAATGCGCTTGGCTCAAGCCGCTTCGAAGCGGCTTCCAGCGCTCTTTACCCCGCCTCGCGCAGTAGGGTGCCAAGCCGTTTCATGCCGTCCTCGATCATTTCCGCATCTGCGCAGGAGAATGCCAGCCGCAGCGTGTTTTCCCCAGACCGATCCGCGTGAAACGCCCGTCCGGGCACGAAGGCGAGGTTCTTTTCTTCGATCGCGCGCGACAGCAAATCGGCCCCATCCAAGCCGCGCGGCAGAGTCAGCCAGATGAACATGCCGCCCTCGGGCCGGGTCCACTGTACGCCTTCGGGCATATGGCGGGCCAATGCCTCCAGCATCGCGTCGCGCCGCGCCATGTAGGCTGCGCGAATCTTGTCCACATGGGTGTCGAAACATGCCTCGGCCACCTTGTGAATGGCCATCTGGTTGATCGTTGCGCTGTGCAGGTCGGCTGCCTGCTTCATCAGGACGAGCTGCTGGATAACCGGGCTTGCAGCCACCACCCATCCGACGCGAAGTCCAGGGGACAACGTCTTGGAAAAACTGCCACAATAGACGGTGCGGCAGGCCTCCAGATCACCCTTGCGGGCCAGTTCAAGGGCCAGGATGGGCGGTACTGGCTCGCCGTCGTAGCGCAGGGACTGATAGGCCGCATCTTCCAGAACCATGCAGTCCAGGTCTTCCGCCAGATCGAGCAGCCGTTCCCGCCCCGCGCGGTCCACGGTTTCGCCCGTCGGGTTGGCGAAATCGGGCGACAGGTAGAGGAATTTAACCTTTCCGCCCTCGGCCTCGGCCGCCGCGCGGTAATCTTGAGCCGCGCGGTTCGTGCGAATATGCAGCCGTTCATAGCGCGGCTCATAGGCGTTGAACGCCCCGAGCGCGCCCATATAGGTTGGCCAGCCGACCAACGCAGTATCTCCGGGCGACAGCATCAGCTTGCCCAGATAGTCGAGCGCCTGCTGCGATCCGCTGGTGATCAGCACGTTTTCCGGCCCGCATGTGACGCCGATCTTGGCCATCTCGCCGGCGATCCAGTTTCGCAGGGGCAGATACCCCTCTGACACCGAATATTGCAGTGCCTGGTTCGGCATTTCGGTCAGCACCTGCTGGTAGGCATCCGCGAATTCCGTCATTGGAAATAGGGTCGCATCGGGGATGCCCCCCGCAAATGACAGGATGCCGGGCCGGTCGAGCAGTTTCAGCAACTCGCGAATTTCCGATGCCTTCATGCGGGCAGTGCGGGTGGCAAAATTCTGGGTGAGACTCATGCGCGTATTCCTCCTCGAACCGGGAGCCTACGCACGCCCATAAATAAGTCAATAAGATTGACCTAAAGGGCCGATATGGACCTATTCGGGCTTGAGGATCTTTAGGAAGAGTTCATCCAGAAAACTGCTCGCCTCTTGCAGCGGGTCGCGTCCGGGGCCAAGCACCGCACGCACCTGAACGTCGAAATCCGCATAGTGCTGCGTCAGGGCCCAGATGGAGAACAGCAGATGGTGGGGGTCCAGATCCGCGATCTTCCCTGCTTTGATCCATTCGCGGATCACGGCGCATTTCTCTTCGACCAGGTCCCTCAACTCCCCGTCCAACGCTCCGATCATCCGGGGTGCGCCTTGCAGGATCTCATTTGCAAAGAGGCGGCTTTCCCTAGGGAAATCGCGGCTCAGTTCCAGCTTGCGGCGCAGGTAGGTCATCAATTCTTCGACCGGCTCACCCTCTGGATCCAATTCGCGCAGCGGATCGAGCCATGTGGTCATCAGGCCGGTCAACAAGGTGACGTGGATGGCCTCTTTCGAGGGGAAATAATACAGCAGGTTGGGTTTTGACAGCCCCGCCTCGGCCGCGATTTCGTCCAGCGTCGCGCCGCGAAACCCCTGCCCAGAGAACACCTCCAATGCTGCGTCAAGAATCGCTTGCGTGTTCTTGCGCTGGATGCGGGTCTTAGGGGGTTGAAGTTTTGCGGTCATCTACGTCTCATTCAAACGGTTTCGGGCCGTGTCGTTGCGATAAACGGTTCCGGGACCGCCGCCAAGACCGGCACTGTCCGGATTTTTCGCCTATTTGGTCTCCGATTGGCAATCATTGGCGCGCAAATTCTTGACTGGTCATACTCCTTTGATAGCGTGATCTTGACCAATTGGTCAAAATAGCAATGATAAGGCCAGACCATCGCATCCAGGCCACGATAGGGAGAGCTACTATGTCCGCCCCCGGCGAAAACCTCAAGATCAATGGCGCGCGTCTATGGGACAGCCTGATGGAGATGGCCAAGATCGGCCCCGGAATCGCGGGGGGTAACAACCGGCAAACCCTTACCGATGACGACGCCAAGGGCCGCGCGCTGTTCCAGCAATGGTGCAAGGCGGCGGGGTGTTCCATGGGGCTGGACGAAATGGGCAATATGTTCGCCCGGCGCGAGGGCACAGACCCCGACGCGCTGCCGGTTTACATGGGAAGCCACCTGGATACGCAGCCAACGGGCGGCAAGTATGACGGGGTTCTGGGCGTGCTCGGCGGGCTAGAGGCCCTTCGCACCATGAACGATCTGGGTATCAAGACGAAACATCCAATCGTTCTGGTCAATTGGACCAACGAAGAGGGCACGCGCTTTGCCCCCGCAATGCTCGCCTCCGGCGTTTTCGCGGGCAAGCACACGCAGGACTGGGCCTATGACCGGGTCGATGCCGAGGGCAAACGCTTCGGCGATGAGCTGGAGCGCATCGGCTGGAAGGGCGATGAAAAGGTCGGTGACCGCAAGATGCACGCGATGTTCGAGCTGCATATCGAGCAGGGGCCGATCCTGGAAGCCGAGGGCAAGGATATCGGTGTTGTGACCCACGGGCAGGGGCTGCGCTGGATCGAATGCACGGTGACGGGCAAGGAAAGCCACACAGGCTCGACACCCATGCATATGCGCAAGAATGCAGGGCGTGGATTGGCCCTGATCACCGAGCTGGTGCACGAAATCGCGATGAAGAACCAGCCCAATGCCGTGGGCGCGATCGGGCATATCGACGTCTATCCCAACAGCCGCAACATCATCCCCGGCAAGGTCGTTTTCACCGTCGATATGCGCACCCATCTGCTGGACAAGCTTAATGCCATGGTGGCCGAGCTGATGGAGCGCGCCCCGAAGCTTTGCGAAGAGATCGGCGTCAGCTTCGAGTGCGAGATTGTCGGCCAGTTCGATCCGCCCGCCTTCGACGAGGGCTGCGTTGCGGCAGTGCGCGCTGCGGCCGAGCGGCTTGGCTTCAGCCATATGGACATTGTCTCAGGCGCGGGCCACGATGCGTGCTGGATCAACGACGTGGCCCCCACGGCAATGATCATGTGCCCTTGCGTCGATGGTCTGTCCCATAACGAGGCCGAGGAAATCAGCCCCGAATGGGCCGAGGCCGGCGCGAATGTTCTGTTCCACGCTGTTGTGGAAACCGCGGAGATTGTTGAATGAATTCAAGACTGATCGTTGCCGGGTTTGTGGCTTTGACGGCCCTTGGCGGCTGCGTGAATACCGGGATCACCCCCACCAGCCGGGATCAGGTGCCACAGGCGGTCTGGAACCGCGTGCCACCGGGAACCCCGGTGCAGGAGATCCGGCAAGGCACTGTGGACGGCTGCTATTGGTACCTGCGCCACGGTCCGCTGGAAACGGTCTGGGTGCCCGTGCGTGACATCGAAAGCGTCCCGATCTGCACCTGATCGACACGCCAACAGGGAGAAGACAAATGACCACGAAAGTCATCAAGGGCGGTATGGTCTGCACTGCGGACCGCACCTGGAAGGCCGATGTCCTGATCGAGGACGAAAAGATCAAACAGATCGGCGAGGATCTGAAGGGTGACGAATATATCGACGCCGAAGGGGCTTATGTGATCCCCGGCGGCATCGACCCGCATACCCATCTGGAGATGCCCTTCATGGGCACCACGGCGGCCGAGACGTTTGAAACCGGCACCTGGGCCGCAGCCTGTGGCGGGACCACCATGCTCGTGGATTTCTGCCTGCCCGGCGCGGACGGGTCGATCAAGAACGCGATCCACGAATGGCACCGCAAATCGGCCCCGCAGATCTGCGCCGATATCGGCTATCACATGGCGGTCACGGGCTGGAACGAAAGCGTCTTCAACGAAATGAAGGACGCGGTCGACATGGGCGTGAACTCCTTCAAGCATTTCATGGCCTACAAGGGCGCGCTGATGATCGAGGATGACGAGATGTTCGCCTCCTTCAAACGCTGCAAGGAACTGGGCGCGTTGCCAATGGTCCATGCGGAAAACGGCGATCTGGTGGCCGATATGCAGGAGCAGATGATCGCGCAAGGAATCACTGGCCCCGAAGGTCACGCCTATTCCCGTCCTCCCGAGTTTGAGGGCGAAGCCGCGAACCGCGCCATTACCATCGCCGATGCGGCGGGTGTGCCTCTCTACATCGTTCATGTCTCCTGTGAGCAGGCGCATGAGGCGATCCGCCGGGCGCGGCAAAAGGGTATGCGCGTTTACGGCGAGCCTCTCATACAATTCCTAACACTTGATGAAACCGAGTATTTCAACAAGGACTGGGACCATGCCGCGCGCCGGGTGATGAGCCCGCCCTTCCGGTCGAAGGATCATCAGGACAGTCTCTGGGCGGGGCTTCAGGCCGGCAGCTTGCAGGTTGTTGCGACCGACCACGCCGCCTTCAACACCGAACAGAAACGGGCCGGACGCGATGATTTCCGGATCATTCCCAATGGATCGAACGGGTTGGAGGAACGGCTGGCGGTTCTGTGGACAGAGGGCGTCGAAACCGGCCGTCTGACGCCGAACGAGTTTGTCGCGGCAACTTCAACGAATGTCGCCAAGATATTGAATATCTATCCGAAAAAGGGTGCCATTGTTGAGGGGGCAGACGCCGATATCGTGGTCTGGGATCCCAAGATCACCAAGACGATCAGTGCCTCGAACCACCATTCGATCCTCGACTACAACGTCTTCGAAGGTTTCGAAGTCAAGGCGCAGGCGCGCTATACGCTGAGCCGGGGCGAGGTCATCTGGGCCTGGGGCCAGAACAGCCAGCCGCAGCCCGGTCGGGGCCGGTTCGTGCCGCGTCCGGCCTTCCCCTCGGCGCATGAGGCGCTGAGCAAGTGGAAGGCGCTGACCGCACCCAAGATGATCCAGCGCGATCCGCTGAACATACCGGCGGGGATCTGATCGGGTCAGGGGACGAGGGCATCGAGATGAGGAAGCAAGACAACGCTTTCCTGCTCATGTGGGTCGGTTCGGGCAATCACCGCCTGCGCCGGCTCGTCGCCTGGATTGAGCGGCAGATGCGGTACGTCGGCCGGAATGTAAATGAGATCGCCAGCGTTGGTTTCCATACAGTGTTCAAGCTGCTCGCCCCAGTACATGATCGCCGACCCAGAGATCACATAGATCGCAGTTTCATGGGTCACATGCTTGTGCGCCTTGGCACGACCTCCTGGCGGCACGGTCAGAAGATGCATGCAGATCGCCTTGGAACCTGT
Source organism: Nioella aestuarii (assembly GCF_050896395.1). Lineage (NCBI taxonomy): Bacteria > Pseudomonadati > Pseudomonadota > Alphaproteobacteria > Rhodobacterales > Paracoccaceae > Nioella > Nioella aestuarii. The sequence goes on from NZ_JBPBBA010000029.1 coordinate 8,707, forward strand.
TGTTTCCCTTGCGATTCCTTCAAAGTAGTTGAACCCCTGTTTGCCCGCAAAAGCCTGGCCGGGGCGCAGCTTGATGCAGGTGTTCGGCATAGTCTCGTCCATGTCGGCCCCTTTGATGATAGGCACCGGATTGGTGCTAGGAGAAAAGAACCATAATGATGGCAGAACAGGCAATTGAAACCGTCGCGCCGGTGGTAAAAGCTCAGCGCCTCGACCTCGTCTTCCAGACGAATGACGGGCCGGTCCATGCGCTGAAGGACGTGGATCTGGACATCGGCAAGGGCGAGTTCGTCAGCTTCATCGGCCCGTCGGGCTGCGGCAAAACCACCTTCCTGCGCTGTATCGCGGCGCTGGAAACGCCTACGGGCGGCAGCCTGAGCGTGAACGGGATGAGCCCAGATGAAGCGCGCCGGAGCCGGGCCTATGGTTATGTGTTCCAGGCGGCGGGGCTTTACCCTTGGCGCACCATCGCGGGCAACATCAAATTGCCACTTGAGATCATGGGATACAGCCGTGCTGACCAGGATGAACGCGTAAAGAACGTCCTGGAACTTGTTGATCTGGAAGGATTTGGCAAGAAATACCCCTGGCAGCTATCGGGCGGGATGCAGCAACGCGCCAGCATCGCTCGGGCGCTGGCATTTGATGCCGATATCCTGCTGATGGACGAACCCTTTGGGGCACTGGACGAGATCGTGCGCGATCATCTGAACGAGCAGCTTTTGCAGCTTTGGGCACGCACCAACAAGACTATCGGCTTCGTCACTCACTCGATCCCCGAGGCGGTTTATCTGTCGACCAAGATCGTGGTGATGAGCCCGCGACCGGGCCGGATCACCGACATCATCGACAGCCCTTTGCCCAAGGAGCGTCCACTTGATATCCGCGACACGCCCGAGTTTCTGGAGATCGCCCACAGGGTGCGGGAGGGGCTGCGCGCCGGTCATGCCTATGACGACTGAGGCCCTGAAAATGGAGGGGCGCCCCCAGTACATCCCCTGTACACCTCCTGTGCACCGGACGTGCAGACAATTGGCGCAAGAGGCAGCCCATGCGTAACCTGCTGCCGATCCTGACAGTCGTCGCGGTGATCCTGGGGGTCTGGTATATGGCCGTCGGTCCGATGAACTTCCGTCTGGCGCTGGATGCCGCGACGCGGGGCGGGGCCGATGTGACGCCCGCCACACCCGATGAACAGGGGCAGACCGGATTAATCCGGCTGATGCTGGACAATCCCGGTGTGATGCCCGCCGCCTATGCGTTCGAACGCCCCCGCCTGCCGCAACCTCAGGACGTGGTGGTTGAGATCTATGAGAACACGATCGGGCTGGCGCGGCGTTGTGAATGGCAGGGGTTCGGGGCGGAGAGGGACAATTGGTCGCCTCTCTCGGATGGTTGCCTCAGGGTGATCGAGAACCGCCGCTCGCTGATTTTCCACGCCTGGCAGACGCTGGCGCCGACTTTGCTGGGGTTTGCTATCGGCACCGGGTTGGGCATCCTGCTGGCGGTTGGGATCGTTTATAACCGGACGATGGATCTGAGTGTGATGCCCTGGGCGATTGCCAGCCAGACCATTCCGATCCTCGCCATCGCTCCAATGGTGATCGTGGTGCTGAACGCCGTCGGCATTCAAGGTCTGCTGCCGAAATCACTGATTTCCAGCTATCTGAGCTTTTTCCCGGTCGTCGTGGGTATGGTGAAGGGCCTGCGCAGTCCCGGTGCGATGGATCTGGACCTGCTGCGCACCTATTCCGCCAGCGGCGCGCAGGAGTTCTGGAAACTGCGCCTGCCAAGCTCTCTGCCTTATCTGTTTGCGTCGCTGAAGATCGGGATTGCAGCAGCGCTGGTTGGCACCATCGTGGCCGAACTTCCCACTGGCGCGCGGTTCGGCCTTGGGTCGCGCCTGTTGACGGGCAGCTACTATGGGCAGACGGTGCAGATCTGGGCGGCGCTGATCATGGCGGCGATTTGTGCGGCGTTGCTGGTCTGGCTGATCGGGGCGGTTGAGAAACGGACTCTGACACGGTTGGGATTGGTGCGATGAGCGGGACACAGGCGGGGAAATTCCTTGGAAGGAATTTGCAAAGCTCTTCGAAGAGCTTTCTTGCGCCCGTGGCGGGTGCTGTTGCCCTTGCCGGGGCGGGGGCGCTGCTGGATTGGCGGTTGGGCCTGGTGCTGGCGGTGTGGCTGGCGGCCTGGGGGCTGAACATTATGCTAACCGAAAGCGCCAGCCCGGGACGGCGCTTCGTGGTCCCCACCATCTTCGGCATCACGCTGCTGGTGCTCTGGCAAATGACGGTTCGGCTGTTCGATATCAGCCAGGTTATCCTGCCCGCACCTTCGGATATCTGGGCGGCGCTGACCACCTCTGTCCCAATCCTGTGGGCCGATTTTGTTCAGACCGTCGTGAAGGGCGCTTTGAGCGGCTACGTCATGGGCGCGGTTCTGGCCATCGGCACGGCCATTGCCGTGGACCGGTCGCAGTTTTTGCAACGTGGCCTGCTGCCCGTGGGCAATTTCATCGCGGCGTTGCCGATTGTGGGCACGGCTCCCATTCTGGTCATGTGGTTCGGATTTGGCTGGCAATCGAAGGCGGCCGTTGTCGTTGTCATGGTCTTCTTTCCGATCCTCGTAAACACGGTGGCGGGGTTGAAAGAAACCGACGCCATGCAGCGCGACCTGATGCGGACCTATGCGGCGAGCTACTGGCAGAGCTTTGTAAAGCTGCGCCTCCCGGCCGCGCTGCCGTTCATCTTCAACGGGCTGAAAGTTTCAACAACGCTGGCACTTATTGGTGCTATCGTGGCGGAATTCTTCGGCTCTCCGATTGTCGGCATGGGGTTCCGCATCAAGACCTCGTTCGGCACATTGGAACTGGCTATGGTCTGGGCAGAGATCGCGGTTGCCGCGGTTGCTGGCTCGGGCTTTTACGGATTGGTGACGCTGGCGGAGAAACGGCTCACTTTCTGGCACCCGTCTCAGAGGACGGGACGATAAACGACAACAAGGATCCAACACTCGGAGGTAAGACAATGAAAAAACTGATGACATCGGCGCTGGCCCTTGGCCTTGCGACCGGCGCGGCTGCGGCCGACGAGGTGACGCTGCAACTGCAGTGGGTCACGCAGGCGCAGTTCGCGGGCTACTATGTGGCGCTGGAGAACGGCTATTACGAGGAAGAGGGGCTCGACGTGACGATCCAGCCCGGCGGCCCGGATATTGCACCGCCTCAGGTGCTGGCCGGTGGCGGCGCGGACGTGATGCTGAACTGGATGCCTTCGGCGCTGGCAGCCCGTGAGCGGGGCCTGCCGGTGGTGAACATCGCGCAGCCCTTTGCGCGGTCGGGCCTGATGCTGACCTGTTGGGCGGATGCGGGCATTTCCGAGCCTGCGGACCTGGCCGGTCACACCATTGGCGTCTGGTTCTTCGGCAATGAATATCCGTTCCTGAGCTGGATGAGCCAGCTTGGCATTCCGACGGACGGGTCCGAGGGCGGCGTGACCGTTCTTCAGCAGGGCTTCAACGTCGATCCGCTGTTGCAGCGTCAGGCGGATTGCATCTCGACCATGACCTACAACGAATATTGGCAGGTGATCGATGCGGGCGTCAGCCCCGATGACCTGATCACCTTCCAGTATGAAGATCAGGGCGTCGCCACGTTGGAAGATGGCATGTGGGTTTTGGAAGAGAACCTCGATGACCCGGAATTTGTTGACCGGATGGCCCGCTTCGTGCGCGCCTCGATGCGCGGTTGGGACTGGGCCGAGGAGAACCCGGAAGACGCGGCAATGATCGTGCTGGACTACGACGAGACAGGCGCACAGACCGAAGAGCATCAGGTCCGCATGATGGGCGAGATCGCCTTGCTGACCGCGGGTTCTGATGGTCGCCTGGACGAGGCCGCCTATCAGCGCACCGTGGATACGCTTCTCGCTGGTGGCTCTGACCCGGTGATCACCGCCGAGCCGGACGGCGCGTTCACGCATGTGGTCACTGACATGGCGCTTGGCCAGTAACAGCGCCCCATAGCCAAAATCTGGCGCGGTCCTCTGACGAGGGCCGCGCCGCTTGATTCAGGGACACATCGGCACGCGACAGGTCGTGTTCGGGGGGCGCTGATCACCTCATTATACGGGAAGGGCACGAAAAACGGAGACTTGGAGGAGATCCGTGCTACGATCCTGGTCTTTGGGAGGACGACGATATGGCGATGACTGTTCAGGTGATCTACCCTACAGGCGAGGGCAAGACGTTCGACTATGACTATTATGTGGATATCCATCTGCCGATGGTCGGCAAGGTGATGGGACCGCATGGATTGGCCGACGCGATGGTGACTAAGGGGCTTGCTGGTGGTCCTGACGCGCCTCCGGGATATTTCGCGGTGGCGACGCTGATGTTTCCGGATGAGGCGACGATGAAGGACGGTCTTGGCGCGGCAGGTCCGTTGTTGGAGGACATCCCCAACTTTACAAATACACAGCCTGACATGCTGATCGGCACGACTCTGTAAAGCGTTTATCAAGGCGTTGCAAATAAGCAGTTTTTCCGTTAATCCGTCGGAGGAGATCCGAGGGATTTGAGCTTATGCGCGACCGGCCCGTTCCGGTGCGCCGTCAGGCGCTGACCGGCACACGCATTCGAGAGAGGCGCATGGCGCTGAAGATGCGGCAGAGCGATCTTGCGCAGGTCGTGGATATCTCGGCGAGCTATCTCAACCTTATCGAACACAACAAGCGCAAGATTGGCGGCAAACTGCTGCTGGATCTGGCACGGGCGTTGCGGGTGGAGCCCTCGCGCCTGACGGAAGGCATGGATGCGACTCTGTCGGATATGCTGCAATCCGCTGCGCGGGAAACAGCGCGCAGTTTTGGCCCACCTGCGGAAACCGACCGGATCGAGGAACTGGCCGGGCGGTTTCCAGGCTGGACCGGGCTGATCGCTGAACAGCAGAAGCGGATTGCCGCGTTGGAGGCCGCCGTGGAGGGCTTGCAGGACCGCTTGAGCCACGATCCGGTGCTGGCGGAATCGATGCATGAGGTTCTGTCGACCGTGGCTGCGATCCGGTCGACCTCTGACATTCTGGTGCGTGAACCCGATCTCGAGGCGCAATGGCGCGGGCGGTTTCATCGCAACCTGCACGAAGAGGCCGAGCGCCTGTCGGCCAGTGCCACGGCACTTTTGGCGCATTTCGAGGGGCAGGGTGCGCGGGCCGAAACCTTGTCCACCCCACAGGAACAGGTCGAGGCGGTGTTCGAACTAGCCGGGCATCATTTCCCCGAAATCGAGACAGGCGGCGCGGCGGCGATCCCGGAGGTGCTGGGGCGCATGGGGGCGCTGGCCGATGAGGATGCCCGCGATCTGGCGGCACGGCATTTGGCCCGGTATGCAGCCGATGCGGCGCGGTTGCCCTTGGCCGAAGTGCTGGCCGCTGCGGCAGAGCTTGATTTCGATCCCCAGGCTTTGTTGCCGCTTGCGGGCGGCGATGCGGCGCTGTTGCTTCGACGGCTGGCGGCGTTGCCTCAGGGCGGCGCGCAGGCGGTACCGGCTTTTGGGCTTGCCACATGCGATGCGTCAGGTGCGCTGATATTCCGGCGTCGGATCAACGCCTTTTCGATCCCACGCTATGGGTCGGGCTGCCCGCTCTGGCCGCTCTATCGCGCATTGGGACGGCCCATGGTTCCTGACAGCGCAGAGCTGGAGCTGCCCGATGGCAGCCGCTTCCGGGCGTGGGCCGTTTGCCAGCCTATCGGTCCTGCTGGATTCGGCGCGGAACCGGTTATGGAAGCGACCATGCTGTTGCGTGCGCTTCCAGATGATGCGCCTGCAAGCCCCGGCGCAGTGCCGGTCGGACCGGGCTGTGCTCTGTGCTCAAGAGAAAGCTGCGCAGCGCGCCGGGCCGGGGGCAGCTTCGCCTAGGGCAACATTCGGCAGGTCCAACAAGTGTTTGACAATGGCCGGGGCATCGGCAAGCTAGGTTTCCAATCCAAACGGGGCAGGGAGGGTCCAGCTTGGGGCGCCGCGTTCTTCTCGTCGAGGACGAGATCAACATTTTCGAGGCGATCAGCTTCCTACTGTCCCGCGACGGGTGGGAGGTCTCGGGCCATGGCAATGGCGCAACGGCAGTGCAGGAAATTGCTAGGCTGAACCCTGATGTGCTGGTGCTGGATGTGATGTTGCCGGGACGGTCCGGACTGGACATTCTGCGTGACTTGCGCGGGCGGCCTGAAACCCGCGATCTGCCGGTCCTGATGTTGACTGCCAAGGGCCAATCGAAAGACCGGGATCTGGCACTGGCGCTTGGGGCCAATGCCTATCTGACCAAGCCCTTTTCCAATTCCGAGATGGTGGAGACCTTGAACAGGGTGGCGACGGGCGGGCAGAAGGCCGGAACATGAACCGCCGTCTGTTTCTCGAACGCCGCACCTATCGGCGCAACCGCCTGCAAGATGCGGCGCGGCTGGCGCCGGTTCTGGGGGCGTTCTTGTTCTTTGGTCCGGTCTTTATCCTAACATCCGATACCGGCGTGGGCGGCGGAACCGCTGGCTGGCTGGTTTATTTTCTGGGCGTGTGGTTCGGGCTGGTGATCCTGTCGGCGGCCCTGTCCTATGCCATTGGCCGGGTCTTTCCGGGTGAAGATGGCGCCTGGCCCCCGTCTGACGGGTCGGAGGGCGACTGATGCTGTCGCTCGACGGTCTGGTCGCCATTTGCATCGTCTATGTGGTGGCGCTGTTCGGCATCGCCTTTCTGGCGGAAAAGCGCGCGACCGAGGGCAATGCCCGCTGGCTAAACTCGCCGCTGGTCTACACCCTGTCGCTGTCGATCTACACCACCGCCTGGACCTTCTATGGCGCGGTCGGGTCGGCGGCGCGGTCTGGGTTGGAGTTCATGACGATCTACCTCGGTCCGACGCTGGTCTTTATCGGCTGGTTCTGGCTGTTGCGAAAAATGGTGCGGATCGGGCGGGCGCAGCGGATCACCTCGATTGCTGATATGATTTCCAGCCGCTACGGCAAGTCGGGCGCTCTTGCGGCGCTGGTCACGGTGCTGGCGGTGATCGGTACGACACCTTATCTGGCGCTGCAATTGCAGTCGGTGACGCTGTCTTTTTCGGTGTTTGCCGACCCGGGGGAATTTGCAGCGCTTGGCACCGACACCACGGCGGTCTGGGTTGCGGGGGGGCTGGCGCTTTTTACCATCATCTTCGGGACGCGCAGCCTGGATGTGAACGAGCGCCACCCCGGCCTCGTCTCGGCCATAGCGCTGGAAGCGATCGTGAAGCTGGCGGCGCTGCTTGCCGTGGGCGTGTTCGTGGTCTGGGGCGTGGCAGAGGGACCTGCGGATATCCTTGCGCGGATCGAGGAAAGCCCAATCTCGGAATGGACCTCGAACGGTGCCAGATGGGTGGGGCTTACAGTGCTGTCTGCGGCGGCAATCCTGTGCCTGCCCCGCATGTTCCAGGTTCTGGTGGTGGAGAACGCCAACGAGGGGCATCTTGCCACCGCCTCCTGGGCGTTTCCGCTTTACCTCCTGCTCATGTCGCTCTTCGTGCTGCCGATTGCGGTCGTGGGGTTGCAGGTGCTGCCCGATGGCGCAAACCCGGATCTCTATGTTCTGACGCTGCCCTTGGCCTTCGATCAGGATCTGCTGGCGCTGCTGGTCTTCCTCGGTGGCTTTTCCTCAGCCACATCCATGGTGATCGTCGCGGCCCTGGCGCTGTCTACCATGCTGTCGAACCACATCATCGTGCCGATATGGCTGTGGGTGACAAAGGGCGAAGACCCGATGTCGGGAGACATGCGGCGTGTGGCGCTGATGGCGCGGCGGCTGTCGATTATCGGAGTGCTGTTTCTGGGATTGATCTACTACCGCAGTTCCGGCGGGTCGGCAGCGCTGGCCTCGATCGGGTTGATTGCCTTTCTGGGCGTGGCGCAGGTGCTGCCGGCACTTCTGGGCGGCATCTTCTGGCGGGGGGCAACGCGGGCGGGCGCCATGGCCGGGATCGGCGCGGGATTTGCCATCTGGGCCTGGGTGTTGCTGTTGCCCAATGCTGCGACCTCCGGGCTGATGCAGGGGCTGCTGGAGCAGGGGCCGTTCGGCATCGGTTGGCTCCGGCCCGCGACGCCGCTGGGCATTCAGGGTGCGGACCCGCTGCTGACGGCCATGGTCCTGTCGCTTGGGGTGAACACGTTCCTCTTTACCTTCGTGTCGCTGATCACCTTCCCTTCGCCGATGGAACGGCTGCAAGGCGCGCAATTCGTCAATGTCTTCGACCATTCCGCCCCCACCCCCGGTTGGCAGGGTGGGGCTGCGGCGGCGGATGACCTGCTGATTATGGCGCAGCGGATTCTCGGCACAGGCCGGGCAGGGCGGCTATTTCAGCAAGCGGCTGCAGCACAGGGGCGGGCGGCCAGCCTGCCGGAACCGAACCCCGATTTCCTGAAGATGCTGGAACGCGAACTGGCCGGGTCCGTGGGCGCCGCGACGGCGCACGCCATGGTCTACCAGATCACCGGCGGGGCCACGGTATCGGTGCGCGACCTTCTGGCGGTGGCGGATGAGACAGCTCAGATGATGGAATATTCAAGCCAGCTGGAACGCCAGTCGTCGGAACTGACCCGCACCGCCGCGCGCCTGCGGGAGGCCAACCAGAAGCTGACCGAACTGGCCGAGCAGAAGGACACGTTCCTGAGCCAGATCAGTCACGAGCTGCGCACGCCGATGACCTCGATCCGGGCGTTTTCGGAACTGCTGATGCAGGGCGAAGGGCTGGAGGAGGGGACGCGGCTAAAGTTCTCTCGGATCATTCACACCGAGAGTATGCGGCTGACGCGGCTGTTGGACGATCTGCTGGATTTGTCGGTTCTGGAACATGGCCGGGTGACGCTGAATGAAAGCCCCGCGACGCTGGCGGAGGTTCTGGACAAGGCCGAGGCGGCGACCGGGGTGATGGAATCGGGTGGGCGGATTCGCATCGTGCGCGACCGCGCGACCGAGCAGATCGACCTGATGACCGATGGCGACCGGCTGGCGCAGGTCTTTATCAACCTGATTTCCAACGCGCAGAAATACTGCGATGCGGAGGAGCCTGAGCTGCGCATCCGCGTTCAGCGGCAACCGGGACGGGTGGAGGTAGAGTTCACCGATAACGGATCGGGTATCTCCGAACGCCAGCAATCGCTGATCTTCGAGAAGTTCACCCGTTTGGAAACCACGCGCGACGCGCAAGGGGCGGGGCTGGGGCTGGCGATCAGCCGCGAGATCATGCAGCGCCTCGGCGGACGGTTGAGCTATGTGCCGGGGCAGGGCGGTGCGGCCTTCCGGGTGCGCCTGCCGGGCCGGGCCCTGCGCGCCGCTTGACGCTTTCTTAACCTGTCTCATGAGACAAGAGGGCGGGCCGTTTCACCCGCTGAAAGGAGAGCCATGTCGCGCGAGGGGTTCAATCCGGGCCTCAGGCAGAAGATCCGCGTTGCTGACGGGTCCGAACCTGGCGCGCCTGTGCGTGCACAGGGTTTGGAACCGGCGCTGACCCGTGCCCTGGGCAAGGCCGGCGCGCCCTATGAGGGGCTGTCACTGACGGCCGTTGCGGATGCCCCGCAATGGGATATGGCACTGGCCGATGTGATCGCGGCCGTGCCGAAGGGCGGGCTGGTTTGCCTGTTGGAGGCCGGGCAGGATCGCCGCGCGATCTGTGCACTGGATCATGGCATGGTCGATGCGCTGATCGAGGTTCAGACCACGGGGCGCGTCGACAAGGGGCAGGGTCTGGCCCGAGCGCCCACCAAGATAGACGCCGCCCTGACGCGGGATTTCGTCGGGCTGTTCCTCAGTGCCTTGTCCGGGGAATTGGCCGATGCGGCGGATGTGGACTGGCCGCTTGGCCTGACCTACGGCGCCCACCTGCCCGATCCGCGCGGGCTCGACCTGTTATTGCCCGATCACCCCTGCCACCTGTTCAGCGCGACGCTCGATCTGGGCGAGGGGGCCAAGACGGGAAGGCTGCTGCTGGCGGTGCCCGTGACAGGCAACGAGAGCATCGCATCAGATGGGACGCCCCCGGCGCCCGGGTGGGGCCAACCCTGGCAAGAGATTGTCCTGTCCTCTCCCGCCATGCTGGAGGCCGTGCTGTTGCATGAAACGCTGCCGCTTTCACGGGTGGAGGCGCTCGTGGTCGGCGATGTCCTGTCCTTTGATCGCAGCGATCTGGCCTCGGTCGCGATGTGTGACGTTCAGGGACGGCGGCTGTTCACTGCGCGGCTCGGTCGGGCCGGAACCTGGCGTGCCGTCAGTCTGAGCTCTGGCGCGGGGTTGCGCCCGGCCCCGGCGTCCAAGCCAGCGCACGAGGCCAATCCAGCACCACAGGCCCCGCCACCGAACCCAGGCCAGCCGCCTGCTTGACTGTCCCCGCTGCTTCGGCCTTTCTGTGCGCAACACTCTTGAAGGGGGATCGGCGATGAAATTTCTGCGCTATGGGGACAAGGGCCAAGAAAAGCCAGCTGTGCTGGATGCGGATGGCAACCTGCGCGACCTATCGGACCAGATCGCGGACCTGTCCGGCGATGTTCTGGGGCGTTTGTCCGAGCTGACCGCAGACGGCCCGCTTGTCCCCGGCACCCCCCGTATCGGAACACCTGTTGCGGGCGTGGGTAAGATGGTCTGTATCGGTCTGAACTACTCCGACCATGCGGAGGAATCGAAAATGACCCCGCCGGAAGAGCCGATGATTTTCATGAAGGCGACTTCGGCTCTGTCCGGCCCATATGACCCGATAGAACTGCCGCGCGGGTCGGTAAGCACCGATTGGGAGGTCGAGATGGGCGTCGTCATCGGCAAACCCGCCAAATACATCACAGCCGACCAGGTGATGGACCATGTGGCGGGCTTCGTGGCAGTGAATGACATCTCGGAACGTGACTTCCAGCTCCGCCGTTCGGGCCAGTTCACAAAGGGCAAAAGCTGCGACACATTCGGCCCGGTTGGCCCGTGGCTGGTCACGCCGGATGAGATTGCCGACCCTCAGAATGTCCCTCTGCGGCTGGAGGTCAATGGCCAGATCATGCAGAACGGCAATACGCGCGACATGATCTTCCCTATGCTTGAGGCCATCGCGCATCTGAGCCAGTTCATGAGCTTTCAGCCCGGCGATATCATCGCGACCGGCACCCCCGCGGGCGTCGGAATGGGGATGACACCCCCGCGCTACCTGCGCGCCGGCGATGAGGTGGTGCTGGAAATCGCCGGCCTCGGCCAGCAACGTATGCAGGTGGTTGAGGGCTAGGCCCCTCTAAACCAATTTGGCTAAAACCTGTCGAAAAATGAGAAAATGCCTTTGCAAAGTTGCATGGGCATCACGTTTCTGCCCAGATTCGCCGCCATCTTCCGCCCATGACCAAAAAACGGACCCGGGAAACGACTCGGAGATCCTGGCAGGAGAAGACGCATGAAACGTATCGCACTCGCACTTCTGGGCCTCGCCGCACTTGGCGTTTCGGCCTGCTCATCCGTCCCGCATGTGGACGTGACGCAGAATATCACCGTTCCCTCGGGGCTCGCCGCGCAGGCAGAGGCCGCCGACTGGCAGGTTGAGGCGATCAACATTTCCGTCCCAGACACCCTGACGGTGTCCGAGGCAAACACGATCAAGCCGCGTTCCGACATTGTCTGGCGCGAAGGCCCGATTGACGGCGACCGTCACCAGCAGGTGCAGGAGCTGATCTACGAGGCGATGGAATTTGCCCTGCGGCCGCTGACCGAAGAAGGCACCACGCTGGTCAGGGTCGAGCTGGAGGTCATCCGGTTTCATGCCCTGACCGAGCGCGCCCGCTACACCATCGGCGGCGAACATGAGATCGAGTTCCTGTTCACCGTGCGCGACGCAGAAACCGGAGCGGCCCTTACCGGCCCGATCCCTGTGGACCTGACCTTCCGCGCCCTTGGCGGCAGCCGTGCCATCGCGGCAGAACGCGAAGGCATCTATCAGCGCGACCGGATCCAGAGCCAGATCATCGGATGGGCACGGCAGGAATTCGGACTTGACGTTCAAGGCACCGAATACGTGTTCTGACCGTTCCCAAGACCAGAGAATCCCGATATGGGGGGCGTATGAACACGCCCCCCATTTCCGTTTTGCGCCTGAAACCCAAGGCCGACGCCCGCCGTATCCGCCATGGCCACCCATGGGCCTGGGCCGATGAACTGGTCCTTGACCGCCGCTCCCGCGCCGTGCCTGCCGGTGCCCTGTGCCTTTTGGAGGATGCCGACCGTCAGCCGCTGGCCATCGGCATTGCCTCTGTCGAGGCCAAGATCGCCTTTCGGGTGTTGGACCGTGACCCTTTGGCAGTGATCGACGCGGGCTGGCTGCGTGCCAAAGTTGCCGCAGCACTTGATCTGCGCGAGCGTCTGTTCAATGCCCCCTTCTACCGGCTGATCCATGCCGAGGGTGACGCCCTGCCCGGACTGATCGTGGACCGGTTCGGTGATGTTCTGGTCGTTCAGCCCAATGCGATCTGGATCGAGGAGCGGCTGGACGACCTGACCGCCATTCTGGCCGATCTGACGGGCGCGACCACGATCATCAAGAACGGCTCCGGCCGCGCCCGCGCGCAGGAGGGCCTCGCCGAGGATAGCGGCCTGCTTCTCGGGTCTGCCCCTGACGCGCCGTTGCCAGTGCAGATGAATGGCGCCACCTATCTTGCCGATGTGATGGGCGGGCAGAAGACCGGACTGTTCTACGACCAGCGTCCCAACCATGCCTTCACCCACGCGATGGCGGGCGGGGCACGGGTGCTCGACATCTTTTCTCATGTAGGTGGGTTTGCTCTGGCCGCATTGGCCGGGGGCGCGGCGCAGGCGCTGTCGGTCGATGCCTCCGCTCCGGCGTTGGAGCTTGCCGCCGAGGGCGCATCCCGGATGGGGATGGCCGACCGTTTCGCCACAAGGCAGGGCGACGCCTTCGCAGTGATGGAGGATCTGGCGTCAGCAGGTGAAAGCTTTGATCTCGTCATTGCCGACCCGCCCGCCTTCGCCCCATCGAAACAGGCGCTGACGCAGGGCTTGCGCGCCTATGAACGGGTGGCGCGACTGGCGGCTCCCTTGGTTGCCCCCGGTGGCACGCTGATCCTGTGCAGCTGCTCGCATGCCGCAGATCTGGGCAAGTTCCGGCAGGCCTGTCTGCGCGGCATTGGTCGGGCCGGGCGCGATCCGCGCCTGATCCATACTGGCTTTGCAGGACCGGACCACCCGCAGCACCCGGCACTGTCAGAGACCGGCTATCTCAAGGCGCTTGCCTTCCGCCTGTTGCCATGAGGTTCTGCCTCGACGCCTGCGTGCTCTACCCGACGGTCTTGCGAGAGATCCTGATGGGGGTTGCCGGGCAGGGGCTGTTCACACCGCTTTGGTCGGCTCGCATTGCCGAGGAATGGCGCCGCACGGCAGAGCGGCAAAGCCCCGGCGACGGGGTTATTGCCGCAGGGGAAATCGCGCTTCTGAACGCACGCTGGCCGGAGGCAGAGATTCCCGCCGATCCCGAACTGGAACAGCAGCTCTGGCTGCCTGATTCCGGCGATATCCATGTGCTCGCCACGGCGATCAAGGGGCAAGCGACGGGCATCGTCACTCTCAACCTGCGTGACTTCCCGACCCGCGAGCTTCAGCCCCACAATCTGCAGGCCCTCCATCCCGACGCGCTTCTTTACAAGCTCTGGCAGGACAGCCCGGACGCCGTCACCGACGTGGTCACACGCGTCCAGACCACCGCCCAATCCCTCGCAGGCGAGCCGTTAGAACTCAGGAAACTCCTCAAACGCGCCCGGCTTCCAAGGCTTGGCAAGGCGCTTTCTTATTCCTGGTGACAAATACTCTCGCCGGAGGTTGTCCTGCGGCTGCAAACAGCTCTGCTCCGATGGCAGAGTACAGGCCTCCCCGGATGTCCATGGCAATGCGGGCCGAGGAGGGCCCCGAAGGGGCCTGACGAGGACCGCCCCCGGATCGACGCCGAAGGCGGCGAAACCGCTTTATCCCCGCGCTTCATCCCATCGGGCTTCCAGCGCTTCGATCGCGGCAATCCGGTCGGGCGTCTTTGGGTGGCTCATCAGCCAGGCGGGCGCACCCCGTCCGGCCATGCCGGTCAGCGTCTCCAGCTTCGCCAGCAGGGCTTTCTGCGGCTCGGTGCCGAACCCGGCCTTGACCATCAGCGCTGCCGCATAGGCATCGGCCTCGTATTCGTCGCTCCGTGAAATCCGCGCCACCACGAGCGATGTGAGCAATCCTGCCAGCATCGGCCCGAGCCCGGGCAAAAACCGTCCGAGAACCGAGGCCAGGATCGTGCGCACGGCGTTCTGGCCGGAAAAGTCGATCATCCGCCGCCTTGTATGGCCAAGCGCCACATGTCCCAGCTCATGGGCCAGGACGCTGGCCAGCTCCTCTCCCGTCACTTCGCCAGACCGGTAGCGGTTATAGAACCCACGGGTCAGGAAGATCCGTCCATCAGGCGCGGCAAGCCCGTTCACCGGCTCCACCTCGTAGAGGTTTACCCGGATGCGCGGCAGTTCCAGTGCTGCGGCAAGCCTGTCCATGATCGCCTTCAGTCCCGGATCGGCCAGTTCAGTCGACCGCTCATCCAGCTCGCGCCGGGTGCGCCAGGCCGAGAAATGGTACATCACCAGCCCGTAGGCAATGGCAAGCAGGATGGGGGTCAGGCGCAATATCATGGGCAAGATATGGGGCGTGGCGGGGACTTGGGCAAGGGATCAGAGAGACAGGGCAGGGCTGCGGCCTGCCGCTTCGAAATCCCACTCCGCCGACCAGTCTTCCCCCTTGCGTTCCAGAACCAGGTAATTTCGCTCGGCGATATATCTCTGGGTTTGGCCGGGGATGCGCGCCATGCGGATCGAATGGCCCTTAAGCGGTGAGTCTCCCAGCATCGCCAGCGCTCCAAGCACCTTCGCCCAAGCCTTCGGAGGGGCACGATGAGAGATGCCCGAGGCGACAAGCTGATGCAGCGTATCGCCGCTTGGCAGGCTCATTTCGCCCCGCGTGGCCAGGTGGATTTCTCCCGACAGCACGGTTACCTGCTGGTCCGCGCGATCCGCGATGCGCGCCATCAGCTCGAGCATATGGAGCCAGGAATCGCGATGCGCCCGGCTTTGCCACTGGTCCCTCAGGTCGTCCTCGTATTTCTGCATACGCGGTGTCAGCACCATCAGGAGTTCCAGCAGCGACAGGCGTGGCCCAAGCAGCGGGACGCTCGAGAGGACAAGGGTGCGGCCGGGGCTGGCCGCGCGGGTCTCGTCCTCCATCATCTGCCAGCCGCCCTTTCCCATGACTTCGCGCCTTGTGCGTTCGCTGCGCAGATCGGGGCCAAGGATGCGCAGGCCCGGTGCCGAGACCGACCAGCCCAGATGCAGGCCCGCGGGATCGCGGAAGCGGGCGGGCAGGTCACCCTCTACCGTGCCATGCTGAAAGAGCAGAGCCGCCTCGCGCGCGATTTCAAAAAGCGTCTGGCCTACCGGTGAATAGGTGCGGCTGCGCTGCAAAGAGCCCCATCCATCGCAGATATCGTGGTCGTCCCATTGCATCAGCGCCGGCACCCGCGCGGCAATGTAGGCAAACTCGGGCGCCTGGTAGAGCGTGATGTAGCGTTCCGCGAACCGCTCTCGCAGATGGTCGCGGAGTGATGCGAGATCGGCGCGGGAAGGATCGCGCGGAAGACGGTCGGGCCAGTCTTCCGAAAGGGGATGGCCCCGGGTGGCCTCATCTGCATAGACCTGATCGCCGCCATGCAGGATCAGCGAAAAGGGGTGCTCGTCATGCTCGGCCGCCAGCCTTGCCCACATGGCGTTGCGTTCCGTGGCGTCGCGGTCGAGATCACCATGTTCCTCACCGTTGCACGAAACGAAGGCCAATCGCCCGGCCCCGTCCGGCACGCCTGCAAGCGCATAATCCGTCCCATTCCAATGGTAGAAGGAAGGCTGGTCAAGAGACACGGAGAACCGGGCGCGGTGAATGCTCTTACCCGCCGGTTCGGCCAGTTTTACCATCTCTGCCGGCGCGTCCCCGACGATCACCGGCGGCACCTTCTGCCCCATCGGGGCGATCAGCAACGCGGCCAGATGCATCTTGCCGTCGCGGATGTCGTCAAGGAATAGAATAGGGCCAAGAATAGGGTCTGAACTGCTCATGCAGCTGACTTAGAGGCCGGGGGCGGGGTGATCAACTCTACGTCTCGCCTTTTGCGCTTTCAGGGCGCCGCGGATCCACAAGGCCATGGCGACCACCACCGCCAACGCCGCCAGAAGGCCCACTGCGTTGCCGAGAATGTCGGACACCGCTTCGATCTGGCTGGCGAAGCCATAGCCCAGGCCGACATAGGCCGTGACCCAGATCGTCTCGCCCAATACGTCCCAAATGGTAAACCGCAGCCAGCTCAGCCCAGCGGTGCCTGCGATGAAATTCGCCCAAGGCCCAAGGGGGGCAAAGAGCCATGTGGAGAAGAAAACGCCAAGCCCGCCTTTGCGGTCCACGAGCTTCCGGGCCCTGTCCAGCACCGCCCGGCGCGCGGGCGAGCGGGCGATGCGGTCGACCAACGGCGCGCCGCCATGACGGCCAATCAGATAGCCGGTCTGATCGCCAAGAACGGCCCCACCCCAGGCCCCCGCCATGACCTGCCACAGCGCCAGATCGCCTGCGGCCACGAACGCCCCGCCCGACAGCATCATCAGCGAAGTGGGAATGGGCAGGGCCAGACAGGACAGAAAGGAAGAGGCAAAGATCACCAATGCGCCCCAGGCAGTGACAAGCGCGAAAATCGTGTCGGTCATGGCCGGTCCCCCTGCGCGGCCCGGAAGGCGTCGATCGCGGTTTGCAGCTCGGCTGCCAGTGCCTCGACCGTCATCCCACGGTCTTGCGCCAGGTCCCGCATTGTGCGTGGGCCACCGGGGGCAGGCGGCAGGTCAAGCGCCTCGAAGGCTAATTCGCGCGGGACGCCCCAGGAATGGGCGACGTAACCAGGTGTCATCCAGGGTTCGATTGCCTGATCACGATGCGCGGGATCTGCCCAGTAGATCCAGAATGCCACCAGCCGCACGGCAAAGAACAGGCTTACCGCCAGTGCACCGCCAAGGATCACGGTGGCAATGGGCGCGGCCTGCCAGATACGGCGGAGGAAGGTGAACATGGGCGGTCCTTCGGCGGGGCGTCATAGGGTGACACGGACCATGGCCCGGATTCCGTCGCAGCGGAAGGGGGCCGGTTGCACATATCCAGCTGAAGCAGAGAGAGAGAGTTTGGCCCCTTCCATCCGCTATTCGAGCGACACCGAAATACCCCTCAGGTCTGTTGACGATACAGGATCACCATCAGCGCAAATGTTGCCCCGGCCAACGCACAGATCGCGCCCAAGACCATTCCTCCTATCACAAGAGGAAAAAACAGCCTGCAATCAGAATCGCAGGTCACAACGGCCAAAGCCACTTGAGACACGGTGTAAAGGATCGCGGCAAGTCCCGCGGCTTTGTAGGGGGAAATCCATCGAAGCAGGTTGACCCTGCTCGCACCCCAGTTGAGTGCGATTGTGAGCAGAAAACCAACAACGATGCTGAACAGAAGAAACATGGTAGCCCTCCTTTTCGTTCAGTCACAGTATGGCACAGGTTTTCGCATCGGGCAGTCTGCCCTGCCGAATTGTGTGGCGGCAGGGCAGATTGGTCTTCAACAACGCATATTCGCACCGTTCGCGTCATAGCTGGGTCCGTCCAGTACGCGGGCCTTGTACATCTCACCCAGAATTTCGACCTCCAGCTCTGATCCCGGAACCGCGTGCGGGGTAGCGACATATCCCATGGCCAGTGATTGCCCCGTGCGGTGGCCATAGCCGCCGGACGAGACATAGCCCACGGCCTCACCATCCTTCAGCACGGCCTCGTCATTGCTGACGTCGATGCCCTCCACGTCAATCGCCATGGTGACCAGCCGCCGTTTTGGCCCGGCCTCGCGCGCAGCCAACGTCGCGTCCTTGCCGACGAAGTCCTTCTTCCAGTTGATGAAGACATCCATCCCGCTTTCCACAGCGTCGAAATCGGGTCGGAATTCCAGCGTCCAGACGCCCCAGCCTTTCTCCAGCCGCATGGACATCAACGCCCGCGCGCCATACCAGCGATAGCCCAGATCGGCACCAGCGTGCTCGATGGCCTCTGCCAGTCGCAGCAGGTATTGCGGCTTGCAGTAGATTTCGTACCCCAATTCACCGCTAAAGCTGATCCGGTTCAGGATTACCGGCACGCCGCCCACGAAGGTCTGGCGAAGGTCGCGGAACTTGAATGCCTCGGCGCTCATGTCATCGCGGGTAATCCGCGCCAGCAGGTCGCGCGATTTCGGGCCTGACAGCGCAATCCCGTGCCAGTCATCGCTGACATTGGCATAGGTCACGTCGGCCGGCAGATCCTTTTCAAACCAACGGCGATGCGCTTCCTGCATGGCGCCGGAGCCGAAGAGCATGAAGTGGTCCTCGGCCAGGCAGGCCACGGTCAGATCGCCATAGAGCCGCCCCTTCGGGGTCAGCATCGGCGTCAGGGTCAGGCGACCCGGTTTCGGCACATAGCCCGCAAGGATGCGGTCCAGATAGGCGCGCGCGCCTCTGCCCTTGAATTCATGCTTGGCGAAATTGGCGATCTCGATGCCACCGACAGCCTCTTGCACCGCCTTCACTTCGCGCGCCACGTAGTCATGCGACCGGTTGCGCTCGAACGTGGGTTCTTCATGGGCGTCTTCCGGCCCATCCGCGAACCACAGCGCGTTTTCCAGGCCAAAGCCCTGACCCATCCGCGCTCCCTTGGCGACCAGCCGGTCATAAAGCGCCGTCGTCTTCTGCATCCGGCCCTTGGGCAGCGTTTCGTTCGGGAAGGTCATCACGAAGCGGCGTTCGTAGTTTTCCGAGGATTTGACCGTACCCCAGTCCGGTGTTGCGAACTCTCCAAACCGTGCCACATCCATGGCCCAGACGTCGATGGAGGGCTCGCCGTCGATCATCCATTCGGCCATGGTCAGCCCCACGCCGCCGCCCTGGCAGAAGCCCGCCATGACGCCCACAGCGACCCAGTAATTGCGCATTCCCGGCACCGGGCCGATCATTGGGTTGCCATCGGGGCCGAAGGTGAAGGGGCCGTTGATCATGTCCTTGATGCCAGCCTCACCAATGGTCGGGATGCGTTCGAAGGACATTTCCAGCCGGTCGGCGATGCGGTCCAGATCAGGTTGCAGCAGTTCGTGCCCAAAATCCCAGGGCGTGCCACCCACCTTCCACGGGGTCGATTTCGGCTCGTAGGTGCCAAGCAGCATCCCCTGCCGTTCCTGCCGGAAATAGATATTGGCCTCGTAGTCGATGCCCGCGGGCAGGCGGCCTGCCTCGCCCATGCTCTCCATGCGCTCCTTGATCAGCGGGATCGCCTCAGTGATCAGATAGTGGTGCTCCATCGGCTGCACCGGCAGGTGGATGCCCGACATATGCCCCACCTCACGGGCCCAGAGGCCGCCGCAATTGACCACCTGTTCGGCATTGATCACGCCCTTGGGCGTGGTCAGGTCCCACGACCCATCGGGCCGCTGGCGCATGTCTGTCACGCCGCAATGGGTAAAATACTGCGCGCCGTGCACACGGGCCGATTTGGCGAAGGCATAGGTGGCGCCGGAGGGGTCCAGATCGCCATCCTGATCGTCCCAGAGTGCTGCGTAATAGTGGCTGGGGTCGATCAGCGGGTGCCGCTCGGCCAGTTCCTTGGGGCTGATAAACTCCTGGTTCAGCCCCATATAGCGCGCCTTGGACCGTTCACGCTTGAGGTAGTCATACCATTCCTTGGTCGAGGCCGCGTAGAAGCCACCGGTCATGTGCAGGCCCACGGAATGGCCGCTGGTTTCCTCGATCTCTTTATAAAGATCAATGGTATAGCCCTGAAGGCGGCTGATATTCGGGTCCGAGCTGATGGTGTGGATCTGCCCCGCCGCGTGCCAGCTTGACCCAGAGGTCAACTCGTCACGTTCCAGCAGGACAACGTCCTTCCAGCCGAATTTCGCAAGGTGGAACAGGATCGAGCAGCCAACAACGCCGCCCCCGATCACCACCACCTTGGCGTGGGAGGGCAGGGGCTTGCCGGTGGCAGTTTCGTCTTTCTGGATCTCGGGCATTTTGGTGCTCCTCTATCAGATATCGAGGCCGCATTTGCGGCCCTCGTAAAAGGCCCATGGCGCCTGGCGCGGGGCTTGCGCGTCGCCAATGAGAATGGGGTTGAGGTCGGACAGCTCTTCCGACAGCGGGTCGAAAGCGCGGTTGGTAGTGGCCATGATCAAGGCGGAACTGGCTATCTCACGCTCTGCTCCATCCAGCAGGTTGCGCAGAAGCGCCCCGTTGCCGCGCCATTCCAAAATGCCATGCTCCGTCAGCATCTCGACCCCCAACCGCGCCAGCCGCGCCCGGATGGGGATGTCGGCACTGGTCCGTGCCAGTTCCTTGCCAACGAAGGGATCGGGCGTGACCAATGTCACCTGCTTGCCCGCCTCGGCCAGGTGCCAGGCGGTGCCGACGCCGCGCATGTTGCCGCCTTCGTCATAGACGACGACGTGGTCCCCCAAACGCGCATCGCGGCGCATCACATCCTCGGCGGCATAGACCTGGCCGTTCGTCAGCCCCGGCAGAGGGCCAAGCTGCGGCAGCCAGCGTTGTGTGGCATCCTCGTCGGGCAAAGACCCGGTGGCCAGCACCACCTGATCCGCACCGATCGCCCGCACGTCCTCCGCATCGAGGAAGCTGTTGAGGTGCAACCGTACCCCCAGTTGCGCGAACTGCCGTTCGTACCAGTCGAGCAGGTCGGTGATCTGCCCGCGCCGCGGCTGTTCCCCCGCAAGCCGGAACTGCCCGCCGATGACCGCTGCTGCTTCATGCAGGTCTACGCTGTGCCCCCGTTCCGCGGCAACCCGCGCAGCTTCCAGCCCGGCGGGGCCTGCGCCCACGACCAGCACTTTTTTCGGCGCATCCGCAGGCGTGAACCGATCCCCGCCCCATTGGTATTCGCGCCCCACAGAGGGGTTTACCAGACAGGAAATCCAGTAATCGCGCGACCGCCGGCCCCAACACATCTGGTTGCAGGAGATGCAGCCGCGAATGTCATCAGACCTGCCTTCCGTAACCTTCCGCGCCAGATGCGGGTCGGCGATCTGCCCGCGCACGATCGACACCAGGTCGGCCTGCCCAGACCCGATGACACTTTCCGCATTGTCGGGCGTCCTGATCCCGCTTTCGGCTTGCACCTTCGCGTGTTTCAGCTCTCGCTTGAAAACCTCGGTCGCGGGCACGGTCAGTTTCTCACCCAATACGAATGTCGGCATCAGCTTCTCGAAGTCGAGGTATCCGCCCGACCCACAACTGACATAATCGAGATGCCCCGTCGCATCGTGCAGCGCGAGGATTTCCGTCAGGTCCTCGATCCCGAGGCTGACCGAATAACTGTCGGAGTAACTGACCGACATGCCGATGATGAAATCCTCACCGCAAGCCGCACGAATGCCGTCAAGAATGCGCATCGACATCCGCGTGCGGTTTTCCAGCGAACCGCCCCAGTCGTCGTCGCGCCGGTTGCTCCACGGTGTCCAGAACTGATCCAGCAGCGAATGATAGGCGGCCCAGATTTCGACCCCGTCAAACCCTGCCTGCTGACACCGCCGGGCAGCGGCCACGAAGGCTGCGATCATCTCTTCGATCTCGGCCCCGGTCATCGCGTGGCTGCCATCGCTGTCGTGGTAGCTGGGGCGCCCTGATGGTCCCCAATGCGGCTGATAGCTGAGGTCGGAATCGCCGTGCTGGCCCACATGGTAGAGCTGCTGCAAGACCACCGCGCCCGCGTCTTTCACAGGCTCCAGAATGCGGCGAAAGGCGGGAATCACCGCGTCATCCTCCGCCAGGAAATTGCCCCGTGTCAGCACGCCCGTCCGATGCACCGGAACAGGCTCCGCCACGATCATCCCGGCCCCGCCCAAGGCGCGTTCCAGCAGATAGGCGCCGAACTGGTCGCCCGGCAATCCGTTCACCGACATATTCGCCGTATGCGCGCCGAAGCTGATCCGGTTACGCAACGTTTTGTGGCGTAGCTCAAGCGGACTGGTCAGGCGCGGAAATGCGGTCATGCGTGTCTCCGACGGCACAGGCGGTGCACGGGGTGTGTACAAGGGGTGCACATTGGGTGCCCCCCTGAGTTTCGACCAGCTGCATCAACTGAACTTATGCGCAAACAAAGGGTTAACCTAGTACCACGCATCTGGCAGCTCCTCCTTGCGTTTGGCCACGAACGCCTCCAACGCGCCACGGATGTCGTCGCTGATCGGCGGCTCTTCATAGCCCTCCAGCATCCCGGTCCAGCGCGCATGGGCGCGGGTCCGCATGTCCTTCGATCCGGTCTCTTCCCAGCTTTCCACATTTTCGCTGTCGCTGAGCTTCGGCTCATAGAACGCCGTCTGATAATTGCGCATCGTATGCCCGCAGCCAAGAAAATGTCCGCCAGCCTCGACCTCTGCATAGGCATCTCGCGCAAGGGCCTCGTCCGAGACATCGAGCCCATGCGACAGCACCTTCTGGTAGCTGCCAAGCCGGTCTGCATCCATGATCAGTTTCTCGAACCCGGTGCAGAGCCCGCCTTCCAGCCAGCCCGCCGAGTGCAGCACGAAATTGGCGCCGGCCAGCATTGTGGAATGCATCGAGTCTGCGCTTTCATAGGCGGCCTGCGCATCTTCGATCTTGGACGCCGTCAGCGATCCGCCACAGCGTAGCGGCAGCCCGGCGCGGCGCGCAAGCTGGCCGATGGCGTAGTTCGACATGACCGGTTCCGGCATCCCGAAGGTGGGTGCGCCGGACTTTAGCGACATCGACGACAGGAAGTTGCCCAGAACGAACGGCGCACCGGGCCGGACCAGCTGCGCATAGGCGCAGACCATCATTGCCTCTGCCATGGCCTGCGCAACGCTGGCGGCGGTGCTGACCGGCCCCATGGCCCCGGAGAGTATGAAGGGAACCACCACAATCCCTTGATTTCGCCCACAATAAACGCGGATCGCCTCGGTCACTACCTTGTCCACCAATAGGGGCGAGTTGGTGTTGACGTTGCCCATGATGACGCAGTTTTCTTCCATCACATCGGCGCCAAAGACGATTTCAGCCATGTCCACGCTGTCCTGGGCGCGGCTCATTTCCGTGATCGCGCCAAGATGCGGCTTGTCTGACAGCGTCATATGCGCCAGCAGCATATCCAGATGGCGCTTGCTGACCGGAATGTCGCAAGGTTCGCAAGTGACGAAACCGCCGTGATGCAGGTTGGGGTGGAGGTAGGTGAGCCGCACGAGATCGCGGAACGCGGCCATGTCGCCGTACCGTCTGCCGCCCTCCAGATCGCGTACGAAAGGCGCGCCATAGATCGGGGCGAAGACCTGGTTGTTGCCGCCAATAATGACAGAGCGGTCGGGGTTCCGCGCAAGTTGCGTGAACTGGGTCGGGGCTTTGGCGCAGAGGCTGCGCACCCAGTCGGCAGGCGCACGAACAAGATCGCCCTCGACCCGTGCGCCCTCGCGTTGCCAGAGCGCTATCGCCTCTGGGTCGTCGCGAAAGGCAATCCCCACATCCTGTAGAATCCAGTCGACCTGAGCTTCCAGCTTTTCGATCTGTTCTGCGTCCAGCACGTCGAAGAACGGCAACACCCGCCTGATATGCGGCGAAGCGAGTGCTCCGCCATTGGCTGCATCTCGGGAACGGGTGGGACGGCTGCGTCTGGCCATGAGCGGTGCCCTTTTAAAATCGATTGAAAGACAGATTAATCATACCCAAAGGCCTTGTGACGCTTGAAAAGAGTGATGTTTGGGATAATCTGAAATTATGCGAAATCTTTGGGATAAACTCTGCTCCCCCCGCCATCTCATGGTCTTTGAAGCCGCCGCAAGATTCGGTTCTTTCACACGGGCGGCGCAAGAGCTGAATGTACAGCAGCCCGCCATCAGCGCCACAATACGGTCGTTGGAGGACCGGCTTGGCGTCGCGCTTTTTCTGCGCGGGCATCGCAAGGTGACGCTGACAGCGGCGGGGGAAAGGCTGTTCTCGGATGTGTCGCGGTCATTCGAGCAGCTCTCGCATTCGGCCACCGCAATCCAGCATCTATCACGGCGCGACTACGTGACCCTTAACGCCTCGACCGCATTCAACAATCACTGGATGATGCCGCGCCTTTCGGCTCTGAAGGCCGCACATCCGCAGATCGACCTGCGCCTTCAGACCAGCGACCGCGAACCGGATCTCTACGCTGAAAATATCAGCCTTGCAGTGCGGCGCGGGGATGGAGCCTGGCCGGACTGTGAGAGCGCTCTGATCGCGCAAGAGAAGATCTATCCCGTCGCCGCACCCAGGGTCATGGGGGCAGCCGTCAACCTCAAAGGTATTCCGAGCCTGCTGCACCAGCGTCTGATTCATCTGGAGGAGCCAATTCGCGATCGCCCGGTCTGGAGCGACTGGTTTGCCCATTTCGGCATCCGCGCCGAAGTGCCATCGACCGGTCTGCGGCTGAATGACTATGCGCTTGTTCTACAGGCGGCGATGGCGGGCGAAGGCTTTGCTTTCGGCTGGCACCATATCGTCACCGGGCTGGTCGATCAGGGCCTGTTGGCCGCGCGCCCGGATTGGAGCTGGTCTTCAGGCACCGGGTTCTACCTTGTCTGGTCCAAGGCGCGGCCCCTGTCGGAAGACGCGATGCTGGTGCGAGACTGGATTCTTGAGCAGACAGCCTAACGGCCAAGCTCCCGCATCCCCCGGTCGATGCCTTCCAGTGTCATCGGCACCATCCGGCCTTCGAAGATCTCGTGGATCATCTGGATCGACTGAGTATAGCGCCAATGGGCCTCTGGTGTGGGGTTGATCCACATGTGGTTGGGCCATTGCGCGCGGGCACGTTCCAGCCAGACCTGTCCCGCTTCCTTGTTCCAATGCTCATTCGCGCCGCCGGGCATGGCGATTTCATAGGGCGACATCGCAGCATCACCCACGAAAATGCATTTGTAATCAAACCCGTAGGTGTTCAGCACCTCATGGGTTGGGATCTGCGCCGTCCAGCGGCGGGTATTGTCCTTCCACACGCCTTCATACAGGCAGTTGTGGAAATAGTAGTGTTCTAGATGCTTGAATTCGGATCGCGCGGCGCTGAACAGCTCCTCCACCACGCGGATATGAGGGTCCATTGATCCGCCCACATCGAGAAACAGGATCACCTTCACTGCGTTGTGGCGTTCGGGCCGCGTCTGTACGTCAAGATAGCCATGTTCGGCGGTGGCGCGGATGGTGCCGTCAAGATCCAGTTCTTCATTCGCGCCGGTCCGCGCCCATTGGCGCAGGCGTTTGAGCGCCACTTTGATGTTGCGGGTGCCCAGTTCGATACTGTCATCGAGGTTCTTGAATTCGCGCTTGTCCCAGACCTTGACGGCGCGGCGATGGCGGCTTTCCTTTTGCCCGATCCGCACCCCTTCCGGGTTATAGCCATAGGCCCCAAAGGGTGAGGTGCCGGCAGTGCCGATCCACTTGTTGCCCCCCTGGTGGCGGCCTTCCTGTTCCTTCAGTCGCTCGCGCAGGGTTTCCATCAGCTTTTCGAACCCGCCAAGCGCCTCGATCTCGGCCATCTCCTCGGCCGACAAGTGCTTTTCCGCCAGCTTCCTTAGCCATTCGGCAGGGATCTCGGCGGCCTCCATCACCTGTTCGGGGGTGATCTGTTCCAGCCCGCCGAAGGTATGGGCGAAGGCGCGGTCGAAGCGGTCCAGATGGCGTTCGTCCTTCACCATCGCGGCGCGGGCGAGGTAGTAGAACCCGTCGAGGTCATAGGTCACCATGCCGGTGCCAACGGCCTCCAGAAACGTCAGGTATTCGCGGACGGATACCGGGATACGGGCAGCACGCAGAGTGTCGAAGAAGGGCAGGAACATGCGCCGCCCCCGTCAGCTTCCGCTACGCAGCAGGAAGACGCCCACGAAGGTGCCAACGATCAGCCCGATCAAGCCCAGAACCCCGGCGTAATGCACGATGTCCATGCGGTCGCCCTTGCGTCGCCAAGCGATGAGCGCGCCAAGCGCGGCCCCGATGACGAGCCCCAGAAGATTTGCCACGTCGCTCTCCTCAACTCCGGTTCTGCGGGGACAGAGCGGCGACCTCGGTCAGCCGGGCACGCACGTCCTGTTCCCGGCCGAAGCCATAACGTGCCCATCCAAGCGAGTCGAGGCGAACAGATGCCGCTTCTGACGGGCGGCCCTCAATCTCCAGTGCCTCGGCCTTGATCATCAGAAGCGTTGCCAGAAGCGAGGCGTTCTCGGCCCGCGTGGCGGCGGGCAGGGCCTCGTTCACCAAGGTCAACGCCCGCGCCCCGTCGCCGGTGGACAGGGCAAAGGCGGCAAGCTGCATGTTCACATGCGCGCTTTGGATGCTGCCCGGATCGATACTGCGGAAATTGTTGCCCGCGGCGATAAAAGCCGAAACCGAGGTATTTGCATCACGCGACAGCGCCAGCCGCCCGAGCGCGAAATAAGAAAAGCCAAGCCGCGTGTCGCGCCAGCCATGATTGGTGGCGATAGCGATGGCACGCTGAGCGGCTGCGATGCGCTGCGGTACCGGCTGACGTCCGCCAAGCGCCTCTTCGATGGTCTCGATCCAGTCCCGATCTATGGGGAGGGGGGCAATGACTGCAGCGCTGCCGCCGCCGGGATTGAGCCGCGACAGAATCGCGGGCAGCCGTGCGGAAACCTCTTCGCGGCTCATGCCAGATCGCAGCGACCCGTCGTAGTAGGTGCGCAGGATCAACATGTCGAAGCCGGTCAAAACCGCGTTGAAATTGTCGTCGTTAAAGATCGAGTCGGGCAGTCGGTAAAGATCGTTCAACGGCCCGAGCGCCTGGCCGATTTCTTCGTGCAGGCAATCGCGCACTTCCTGTGGGCTGACATCGTTGGGGATGAAGACCGTGGCATGTTCGCGGGTGGTCAGTGTGGTCCAGTCCAGCGTGCCAGAACTGCTGCGCGCGGCGCGGAATTCATCCCAGGAGGACACGCGCGGAACCACGAAACAGGCGGCTTGCGGAACGGCGCGTTGCATACGGGCGCGCGGCAGGGTTTCCACGGTGATCGAGGCGCGGGTGCTGCCGTGGGGCACACGGGAAATTTCGATACCCGCCTCGCTGCGCAGCCGCGAGATCAGCCGGTCGAGATCGCGTGATAGGGTAGGCGGCGCACCGGGTGCAACGGCCACGGTCACCGGGCCTTCGAACCGGGACAGGACCGGGATCAGGCGCCCGCTTTCCATCTGGAAGCTGAGGTCTAGAAAATCGCGGGCTATGGCGGCGTTGGACTGCGATGGAGGTATCGGGTTGGGGGTGCCAAACATCGACATGGGCGGCAGCGCGTTCGGCACGGTCATGTCCAACCGACCCGGCACATCCGACAGGCTATCGGGCTCACAGGCCATCAGGAACATGGCAGAGGACAGCAGCAAAGCGGTTTTCTTGAACATTTTCTTATCCAATTTCGCGCCGGTAGACCATGAAATCGGTGGCCTTGGCGATCTTGTCGTAAAGCGTTCTGGCGGTGGTGTTGCCAGTTTGGGTCAGCCAGTAAACGGCGGGGCGCCCTGCAGCATCGGCATCAGCATAGACCGTTTCGATTAGCGCGCGTGCCACGCCCTTGCCACGCGCGGCAGGCGTGGTGAACAGGTCTTGCAGATAGGTCACTTGCTCTGTCCGCCAGCCATGGGCGTGGGCGATGGAATGAACAAGGCCAAGCGCCGCATCGCCATGCCAAGCGATCCAGCCGCGCATGTCGGTCACGTTCGGGTCCACATAGCGGGCGAAGGTCGCGTCATAGGTGCTGTCAGGAAGCTCGGTCTTGTAGAAGGCCAGATAATCCCGCCATAGCGGGGCCCAAGCGGCACGATCCTGCTGTCGGATCATGCGGATGTCCAGGTTTATGCTCACCCTCGACGCCTCGTGTTTTGTTCTGTTCGTTGGAACAAGAGCTAGGCACGGATTGTGTCACAAATCGGGAGCGGTGCAAGCGAAGTCGGGGAAAGCTGCGGGCAATCCCCGGTCGCGGGATTAGCGCCGTTGCTGACGCGCCATGAAAGCAAGCCGTTCGAACAGCGCCACGTCCTGCTCGTTCTTCAGCAGCGCACCGTGCAATTTTGGCAACGCATTGGCCCCGTCGCGTTTCAGATCCTCTGGGTCCAGATCCTCGGCCAGCAGCAGCTTCAGCCAATCCAGCACTTCCGATGTTGAGGGCTTTTTCTTCAGCCCCTGCTGTTCACGAATCTCGTAGAACTGGGTCAGCGCTTCGGTCAGCAGGCGTTGCTTGATGCCGGGGTGATGAACCTCAACGATCTGTTTCAGCGTTTCGAGATCCGGGAAGCGGATATAGTGAAAGAAGCAGCGGCGCAGGAAGGCGTCGGGCAGTTCTTTCTCGTTGTTCGAGGTGATGATGACGATGGGGCGGGTTCTGGCGCGGATCGTCTCTCCGGTTTCGTAGACGAAGAACTCCATCCGGTCGAGTTCCTGCAACAGATCGTTCGGAAACTCGATGTCGGCCTTGTCGATCTCGTCGATCAGCAGAACGCATTTGCCTTCCGTCTCAAAGGCCTGCCAGAGCTTGCCCTTTTTGATGTAGTTCGCGACATCGTGAACACGCTCATCGCCCAGTTGGGAATCGCGCAAGCGGCTGACCGCGTCGTATTCGTAAAGGCCCTGCTGTGCGCGGGTGGTGGATTTTACGTGCCATTCGATGATCGGCAGCCCAAGCGCACCCGCAACCTGCCGTGCCAGTTCAGTTTTTCCTGTTCCGGGTTCGCCCTTTACCAGCAAGGGACGCTCCAGTGTGACGGCCGCATTCACGGCCACGGTCAGGTCTTCGGTTGCCACATAGGTGGCCGTTCCGTCGAATTTCATTGAAACGCCTCAATAGCTTGCCCGGATGCGGGCGCGACCATAACACGCCCCACAGGCGCGGCAAGCAGGCAATACATGGGGTGACAAGGGTGGCGCGTTCTTGTAAGCGGTCGGCAATGCGACCGGGGGCGCTTGCGCCATGTGAGTCGGACAGGCCCGCCTCGGTCCCTTCTAGGGGAGCACAATGAAAGCCGAAGTCTTTCTGCCTGAAGATTATCGTCCCGCCGAGGACGAACCCTTCATGAACGAACGCCAGCTCGAATATTTCCGTCGCAAGTTGCTGACTTGGAAAAATGAGCTGCTTGACGAAAGCCGTGGCACCGTCGCCGTGTTGCAGGACGATACCCGCAACATTCCCGACGTGGCAGACCGGGCGTCTGAGGAAACCGATCGTGCGCTTGAATTGCGCACGCGCGACCGCCAGCGCAAGCTGATTGCCAAGATCGATTCGGCCCTGCGCCGGATCGAAGAAGGTGAATACGGCTATTGCGAAGAGACCGGGGAACCGATTTCGCTGAAGCGCCTGGATGCCCGCCCGATTGCAACCCTGAGCCTTGAGGCACAGGAACGCCACGAGCGGCGCGAAAAGGTCCATCGCGACGACTGATTGCCGCTGCGCCTGCGGGCGCGACGGTCACAAATCGGTTCCCTTTGGGGGCCGCCGGCACCGGGGCCTGATCGCCCCGGTGTTTTTCTTGGAAAGGGCAGCACATGCTGATCGGGCAGGAGATCACAGTTCTGGGCGCGGGCATCGGCGGGCTTGCCGTGGCGACGGCCCTTGCGCAGCGTGGTGCACAGGTTCGGGTGCTGGAACAGTCCGATGCGATCCAAGAGGTCGGAGCCGGTCTTCAGGTCAGCCCCAATGGTGCCGTGGTGTTGAAGGCGCTTGGCCTTGGCGATGCGCTTGCCGCTGCTGCGCCCCGCGCCCGGGCCGTGGTGCTGCGAGATTTTCGCCGTGGCGATCAGGTCTTCCGCATGGATCTGGACCGTGACGACCGACCCTATCACCTGACCCATCGGGCCGACCTGATCGAGATCCTGCGTCAGGCGGCGACAGAGGCGGGCGTCACAGTTGAACTTGGCCGCAAGGTTGACAGTGTCACCACGGATCAGGATGCCACGACGCTGACCTTCGCGGGGGGGGTGAAGGAAACCCTGCCGCTGGTGATCGGCGCTGACGGGTTGCATTCACAGGCCCGCGCCGCGCTCAACCCCGCCACGCGGCCTTTCTTCACCGGCCAGGTCGCCTGGCGCTGTACGATCCCGCTAGACGCGCCAGAGACCCTGCCCGAGGCCACCGTGCATATGGGCCCGGGTCGCCATATCGTGACCTATCCGCTGCGCGGTGGCGAGCTGATGAATGTGGTTGCCGTCGAAGAACGCGATGGATGGGCCGCCGAGGGCTGGACCCACAAGGACCGCCCCGAGATCCTGCGTGCGGCTTTCGCCGATTTCGCGCCCGAGATCCGCGACCTTCTGTTCCGCGCGGACCAGGTCTATCTCTGGGGGCTATTCCGCCATCCTGTCGCAAAGGTCTGGGGGCAGGGGCGTCTTGCGCTGCTAGGCGATGCCGCTCATCCGACGCTGCCGTTTCTGGCCCAGGGGGCCAATATGGCACTGGAGGATGCCTGGGTGCTGGCCGATGCGCTGGATCAGGAAGATCGTATCGCCACTGCCTTCAACCGCTATCAAACCCTGCGGCGCAGCAGAACCGCGCGCATCGTGGACGCTGCCTCAAAGAATGCCGAGAACTACCACCTGCGTCCTGGCCCCTATCGCGCGGCGGCCCATATGGCTCTGAAACTGGGCGCTCGCATCGCACCCAAACTGGCCGCAAACCGGTTTGAATGGCTCTACGGGCACGATGTCACCCGCACCCGCTGATCCTTCTTCTTGGCAGAAATACTCCCGCCAGAGGCGTCCCGACCTCTCCACAGGATCGGTCATTGGACCCAGGCTCATTGGTCTCTCAACCATTCCGTGGCAACGCGGCCCGACGAGGGCTTCCGAAGGGAGCTTGAGGAGGGCCGCTCACGGGTCGACGCCGAAGGCGGCGAAACCCTTTGGGATCAGCCCCCCGCCAGTTTCTGCAACAGGAAGATTTCGCTGTCGGGCTTGACCGGGTGATTGCGGCTGTTGGGCACGATCTGCCCGTCCACCGCAACCGAGACGCCGCGTTTCAGCGCCGGTTCCAGCCCCGGATAGGCCGCGACCAGCCCGTCCAGAACCTGGCCCACGGTCGCGCCCTCGATTTCCACCATCTCTTTCCCGTCGGCCAGGGCACGCAGCCCTGACCACAGGTGCAGCTCTGCCATCAGACCTCCTTGCCCTGGATGGCGGCCAGAACGCGAGAGGGACGCAGCGGCAATTTGCAGATGCGCTTGCCGGTCGCGTCGCGCACCGCATTGGCCACGGCGGGCAGGGGCGGGGTGATACCCGTTTCGCCCACGCCGCGCACACCGTAGGGATGGCCGGGATTGGGCACTTCCACGATCACCGTGTCGATCATCGGCAGGTCCGAGGCGACGGGAACGCGGTAGTCGAGGAAGACCGGGTTTTGCAGCCGCCCGTCCGGGCCATAGACATATTCCTCGTTCAGCGCCCAACCGATGCCCTGTGCGGCACCGCCCTGGAACTGACCCTCGACATAGGCGGGGTGAATGGCCTTGCCGGCATCCTGCACCACCAGATAGCGCAGGATCGTGGTGCGGCCGGTCTCCGGGTCGACTTCGACATCCACAACATGGGTGCCGAAGCTGCCGGAAAAGCCCGAGGGAGAGTCCTCGTAGTGGCCAGAGATCGGCCCCCCGGTGCCACCCATTTCGCCCGCGATTTCGGCAATGGTCATCGGCGGGAATTCCCCGGCATTGGGGCCTGATGGCTTGGCGCAGCCGTCTTCCCAGACCACGGCCTCGGCGTCGATGCCCCATTTGTCGGCAGCGCGTTTGCACATCTTGCCGATGCATTCCTCCGCCGCCCGGATGGTGGCCAGGCCCGACGCATAGGTCGCGCGGCTGCCATGGGTGGGCTCATTGACGCCAAGCGCGCCGGTGTCCGAGATGTTCACCCGCACGTTTTCATAAGGAATGCCAAAGGCTTCTGCCGCCATCAGGGCCATGGACGCGCGGCTGCCGCCGATATCGGGCGTTCCGACCGACACCGTGACCGACCCATCCTCCGAGATCGCCACCGAGGCAGAGGTCTCGCCGCCCCAGTTCATCCAGTATCCCGATGCCACCCCGCGCCCCTGATTGGGGCCGAGCGGTTCGGAATAGTTCGGATGCGCTTTTGCGGCTTCCAGCGTTTCCACGAAACCAATCGGCCCGTATTTCGGCCCGAAGGTCGCGCGGGTGCCTTCCTTGGCGGCGTTCTTTAGGCGTGTGTCGATCGGATCGAGGCCAAGCTCACGGCAGAGCTCATCAATCACGCTTTCGGTGGCGAAGGCCGCCATCGGGGCCCCCGGCGCGCGGTAGGCGGCCTGACGGGGGCGGTTGGTGATCACGTCATAGCCGATGTGATGCACATGCTCGATATCGTAATTGGCAAAGGCCAGCATGGTGGTCACATCCACGGGCGCACCGGCAAAGGCGCCGCCCTGCATTCGGAAGATACCGCTGGCGGCGGTGATCTTGCCGTCCTTTGTCATGCCGATCTTGACGTCCATCGAGGCCGAGGCGGTAGGGCCGGTGGCACGCAGCACCTCGTTGCGGGTCATCACCATCTTCACCGGCTTGCCGCCCGCCTTGCGGCTCAGTGCCAGCGAGAGGGGTTCGATGAAGATCGTGGTCTTGCCGCCGAAACCGCCACCAATCTCGGACGGCGTGACGCGGATATTGGTGGTTTCGACGCCCAGAACAGCGGTGGACATGCGGCGCATGAACCAATGACCTTGGGTGCAGACCCATAGCTCGCCCCGGCCATCAGCCCCCATCTGGCCCAGACAGGCATGGGGTTCGATATAGCCCTGATGTGCGGCCTCGGTGGTGAAGCTGCGTTCGATGATCAGGTCGGCCTCGGCAAAGCCCTTGTCCAGATCGCCCCGGCCGCTGTCGAAAAAGCGCACGACGTTGGGGTGCAGACCCTCGGGAACCGAGAAGTCGGCCGCCCCTTCACGGATGACCGGCGCGCCGTCCTTCATGGCCTCATCCACGTCCGTCACATGGGGCAGGATCTCGTAAGTGACCTCGATCAGCTTGGCCGCATCGCGGGCCAAGAGGGGCGTGGTGGCGGCAACGGCAGCAACGGCGTGACCGTCATAAAGCGCCTTTTCGCCGGCCATGCAGTTTTCCTGCAAATCCCAGTCTTCGCCTTCCAGCCCCTCGGGGAAGTCGGCGCGGGTGATGACGGCCTTCACACCTTCCATCGCCAGTGCCTTCGTCGCGTCGATCTTGACGATCTTGGCATGGGCATGGGGGCTGCGCACAACCGCGCCGTGCAACATGCCGGGCACATTGATATCCGCGCCATAGCGCGCGCGGCCTGTCACCTTGTCCAGCCCGTCAGGGCGGTTGGGGGTGGTGCCGATATATTTGTAAGCGGTCTTTTGTCCGTCCAGAGCCATTACGATGCCTCCCGCATTTCAGCCGCCGCGTCCATCACGGCGCGAATGATCTTGTCGTAGCCGGTGCAGCGGCACAGGTTGCCCGCCAGCCAGTAACGCAGTTCGGTTTCTGTCGGATCGGGGTTCCGTTCCAGCAGGTTCTTGGCAGCAACCAGAATGCCGGGCGTGCAGATCCCGCATTGCAGCGCCGCATGTTCGATGAACTTGCGTTGCAGCGGGTGCAGGGTCTCGCCCTCGGCCATGCCTTCCACGGTGCCGATGTCCTTGCCCTCGGCCTCGACGCCCAAGACCAGACAGGAACAGACCAGCCGCCCGTCCATGGTCACGCTGCACGCACCGCAGTCGCCGGTGCCGCAGCCTTCTTTCACGCCCATCACGCCCAGATGGTCGCGCAGGCAGTCAAGCAGGGTTTCGCGCGGATCGCAGAGGTAATCGACCTCGTCGCCGTTTACCTTGGTGCTGACATGGA
This sequence comes from Nioella aestuarii, assembly GCF_050896395.1. Taxonomy (NCBI): domain Bacteria; kingdom Pseudomonadati; phylum Pseudomonadota; class Alphaproteobacteria; order Rhodobacterales; family Paracoccaceae; genus Nioella; species Nioella aestuarii. Next base: position 42,716 of record NZ_JBPBBA010000029.1, read on the forward strand.
TACGCTTGCTCATGCGCTTTCTCCTTTCGCGCGGGCATAGGCGATCTTCGCCGCCCGCTTGGCCAGCACGCCGGCCACATGGGTGCGGAACTCGATCGTGCCGCGCTTGTCGTCGATGGGGTTGCAGGCGGCAGAGGCCGCAGCTGCCAGCGCGTCCAGGGCCGCGTCATCGAGCGTGGTGCCGATGATCGCCTTGGCCGCCTCCTCTACAAGCAACGCAACAGGCGCGACTGCGCCAAGCGATACGCGCGCCTCAGTGATGGTATCGCCATCGAGCCGAAGGTTCACCGCGCAGCCCACAACGGCAATGTCCATCTCGGTGCGCGGGATAAAGCGCAGATAGGCGTCGCCGCCGTTTTCCCCACGCGCCGGAATGGTCACGGCGGTGATCAGTTCGCCCTTGGCCAGCGCGGTCTTGCCGGGGCCGGTCGGGATAGTCTCGACCGCGACTTCACGGCTGCCATCAGGGCCCTGGATCGTTACCGTGCATCCCGCCGCGATCATACCGGGTACGGAATCGGCAGCGGGTGAGCCGTTGCAGAGGTTTCCAACAAGGGTTGCGCGGCCCTGTACCTGGGTCGATCCGATCAGGTCCATGCCCTCAATCACCCCCGGCCAATCGGCACAGAGATCAGCACATTCAGACATCTCAGCACCGGCCACGGCGACGCCGATGCGCCAGCCGCCATCCTCGGTGCGCACGATCTCTCTCACGCCGGGGATATGTTTGATGTCGATAAGGTCATCAGGCGTTACGATATCGGCACGCAGCTGCACCAGCACATCCGTACCACCTGCCAGGAACCGCGTGGTTCCCCCCGCCTGCGCCGCAATGGCCGAAGCTTCTTCGAAACTCGAAGGACTATGATAGTTCATGTCATCTCCTTGATCTTCGCGCCGGGGCCATGGCCGTTTCGGCGTCTTGGGCTCAGACTAAACGAGCAATCCGGAATGTCGATCCACCGCGCGCGACTTTTCGCGTCGGAAGCCGACAATTGCGCGTGGATTGGTGGCAAGATGGAGTGAATCGGCGACGTTCAGCCGGTTTCCAACCCTTGTAGAATCGGACAATCGGGCCGGTCGTCGCCCGCGCATTCGCGCACCAGCAGGGACAGGGTGTCGCGCATGGCCACAAGATCGGCGATCTTGCGATCAATGCGCGAGAGGTGTTCCTTGGCGATTTGCTTGACGTCGCTGCTGGCCCGGCTCTCATCCTCGTAAAGCGCCAGCAGGGCGCGGCAATCCTCGATGGAAAACCCGAGCGAGCGCGCATGGCCCAGAAAGGTCAGCTTATGCAGGTCGCTATCACGAAAGCTGCGATAGCCATTGGCGGCGCGCTGCGGGGTGACAAGGCCAATATCCTCATAATAACGAATGGTTTTGGGCGGCAGGCCGGACCGTTCGGCCACGTCTCCGATATTCATGGGCTGGTCCTTATTCGGCAGGGGCAGGAATTGCAGTTTGAGCAGATTGTGGAACGGTGGGGCTGCCATCATGCGCCTCGCCCACCCATCTGAGACGCAGTGCGTTCGACAGCACGAAAACGGATGACAGCGCCATTGCTCCTGCCGCAAGGGCAGGGGATAGCAGCATTCCGGTCAGCGGATAAAGAACGCCGGCAGCGACCGGGATCAGCAGCACGTTATAGCCAAAGGCCCAGAACAGGTTCTGGCGAATATTGGCAATCGTGCGCTGACTGATGCGCAGAGCGTTTGTCACCCCGAGCAAATCGCCCGAGATCAACACCACATCCGCCGCTTCGATGGCGATATCAGTGCCGGTGCCGATGGCAATCCCCACGTCGGCAGAGGCCAATGCGGGCGCGTCATTTATGCCGTCGCCGACAAAAGCCACAGCGCCTTGGGTGCGCAGCCGTGCAATGGCCTCGACCTTGCCATCGGGCAATACGCCCGCGACCACGTGGTCGATGCCCAGATCACGAGCGATGGCCTCGGCTGTGGCGGGGCTGTCACCGGTGATCATCGCGGTTTGCAGACCCATGTCGCGCAGCATGGTCAGGGCCAGTGGGGTGGACCGTTTGATCGGGTCGGCCACGGCAATGAGTGCCGCAAGCTGTCCGTCCACCGCGGCAAAGAGCGCGGTTTTGCTGTCGCTTGCCAACTGGTCTGCCTGTGACGTCAGCAGGCTGGTGTCGACTCCTTCGCGGTCCATGTAACGATCCGCGCCAACAAGAACCCTTCGGCCCTCAACCAGCGCCTCCGCCCCAAAACCGGTAACTGATTGGAACCCTTCAGGTTTCGGCACTTCCAACCCACGCAGCTTGGCGGCGCGCAGAATGGCGGCGGCAATGGGGTGTTCAGACTTGCTCTCGACGCCTGCAACGAGCCGCAAAACCTCGTCCTCCGGCAGGTCCACGGGCGTCAGAGCCACCAATTCGGGGCGGCCTTCTGTCAACGTGCCGGTCTTGTCGAATGCCACGACGCGGGCGGCTTGCAGGCTTTGCAGCGCGTCTCCTTTGCGGAACAATACCCCCATCTCTGCGGCGCGACCGGTGCCGACCATGATAGAGGTTGGCGTTGCCAATCCCATGGCGCAGGGGCAGGCGATGATCATGACTGACACGCCCGCGACCAGCGCGAGGCTAAGCGCCGGGGCGGGGCCGAAGATCAACCAGACCAGCACGGTCAGCAGGCTTGCGGCGATGACGGCTGGCACGAACCAGGCGGTGATCCGGTCAACAAGGCCCTGAATCGGCAGTTTCGCGCCCTGCGCTTCCTCGACCATGGCGATGATCTGGGCCAGCATCGTGTCGCGGCCCACCTTTTCCGCGCGGTATGTCAACGCTCCGGCACCGTTCACTGTGCCGCCTACAACCTGCGATTTGCGAGACTTGAGGACCGGGATCGGTTCACCCGTCAGCATCGATTCATCGACATGGCTTTCGCCCGAGATCACGCTGCCATCCACGGCGATCATTTCGCCTGGTCGGACATGCAGGATATCACCGACGACGACCTCTTCTATGGCGAGGTCTACGACCTCTCCACCCCGTTCCACCTGCGCGGTTTTCACCTGCAGGTTCAACAGCTTGCGGATCGCTTCGCCGGTGCGGCCCTTAGCGCGGGCTTCCAGGAGGCGGCCAAGCAGGATCAACACGACAATCACGCCCGCCGCCTCGAAATACACATGCGCGGTGCCGTCTGGCAAAAGGCCCGGCGCAAAGGTGGACACGGTGGAATATCCGAACGCCGCAAGCGTGCCGAGCGCGACGAGGGAATTCATATCGGGGGCACCCTTGAACAGCGCTGGAATGCCCTTGGTGTAGAAGGCGCGGCCGGGGCCAACCAGGGTAATCGCAATCAGCAGGAATTGCAGAACGCGGCTGGTCTGTTCACCGATCGTCATCGCTACCAAATGGTGCAAGGGCGGATACACATGCCCCCCCATTTCCACGATAAAGACCGGCAAAACAAGCGCTGTGGCGAGTAGAGTTTTTTGCGTAAGAGACTGAATTTCTTTCGCTTTTCTTTCGTCTTTGGTGTCGGGTTCTGACCCTTTCACAACTGCCGGATAGCCCGCATCCCGCGCCGCGTGGGCAATCTGGGACGGGCTGGATTGACCAAGCAGATATCGCACCTGCGCGGTTTCCGTGGCGAGGTTGACGCTGGCCGACAAAACACCCGGTGTGGCGCGCAGTGCCTTTTCCACACGACCCACGCAAGAGGCACAGGTCATGCCCTCGACAGACAAGGTAACATCCGCAAGTCCTGCCGGGTAACCCGCTGTTTCCAAAGCCTTTGTCAAATCATCAAGGCTGACTGAAGGGTCATGAAGAACCTGCGCGCTTTCGCTGGCAAAGCTGACTTCTGCGCTGCTGACACCGGGGACGCCTGCCAAGGCGGTTTCCGCACGCCGCACGCATCCGGCGCAGCTAAGGCCAGTGATTTGCAGGTGGGATTTGGCTTGGTCGGACATGGTTATCCCTTCGGGCGGAATCCTCGATCAGCACGGTAGATAAGGGTTCCAGTCTCTGGAAGGTCAAGGGGGCTGGGGATTAATAAAATGGCGGCGCCCCGGTACGCCCCCATACACCCCCTGTGCTGACGTTGCGCGGATTACGCGGAGGGGAAGGCGAAATCCGGCAGTTCCCGGAACGCGTTCTTCAGGGCGACGCCCCAGCCTGTCGAGATCTCTTCGAAATAGGCATTGTCGGCCTGAATCCGCATCTCTCTGCCTCGGGTCCTGCTGTCGGCATCATAGGCATGCAGATCCAGCGGCAGACTGACCGAGAGGTTGGCCTTGATCGTCGAATCGAAAGACACAAGCAGCAGCTTGATGGCGTCCTCAAAGCTCATGTCCGGTTCAAACGCACGCACAAGGATCGGGCGGCCATATTTGGTTTCGCCGATTTGGAAGAAGGGCGTGTCCTCGCTGGCCTCAATGAAATTGCCTTCCGGGTAGATCATGAACATGCGGGCTTCGCCGTCGCCGACCTGACCGCCGACAATGATGGTCGCGGAAAACATCGCGTCGGCCTGCTGGCCGCTATCGGTGTGGCTTGCGATAACCTCTTTCAGCGTGTCGCCAATCAGGGTGGCGACCTGAAACATCGATTTGGCCTTGTAGATGCCGGGATTGCGGTCATCGGGGGCTTTGCCGCGTTCCTCCAAAAGGCTGATCACCGATTGTGTGGTCGCCAGATTGCCCGCCGTCATGATTGTGATGCAGCGTTCGCCGGGTTCTTCGAAGATAAACATCTTGCGGAAGGTGGAGATATTGTCGATGCCCGAATTCGTGCGGGTGTCCGACATGAACACCAGTCCCCGCTTCAATTTCAGCCCCACGCAATAGGTCACGGCCGTCGCCCTCTATTATTCCGTTGCCTTGAAATCAGGCTATTGCTGAACTTGCAAGCTGACTTGCAAGTGTTCGTCGCCTGCACCCTGCCGGATGCCCATAATTGGGGCTGCATCACGGTAATCGCGACCGGTGGCGACGCGTACATAGCGGGCATCTGGCGATATGCCGTTCGACACGTCAAAGCCGACCCAACCAAGCGCCTCGGTCCAGACTTCGCACCAGGCGTGGCTGGCATCCTGTTCCACACGGTCGTTCATCATCAGATAGCCCGAGACATATCGGGCAGGATGACCGAGCAGGCGCGCTGCGGCAATCATGATATGGGCGTGGTCCTGACAGACGCCATGCCCTGCGCCCAGGGCAGATTCGGCGGTGGTGTCGCTGTTTGTGCGCCCGGTTTCATAGGCGACCTTGGTCAGGATCATTGCCGACAGGGCATGTAATTGCGCGAGAGGGTCGAGCTCTTCGGTCTCTGACTTCAATTGACGTGCCAGGGCCCGGATAGCGGGGCCGGGGGTGGTGTTCGGGGTTGGGGACTCGAACAGCCACAAAGGGGCGAATCCCTTGTGAGTGCCGATGACGCCATGGTTGTCCTCAACTTCAACGGTGCCTTCGCTGCGGATCTCGATCAGGGTCGCGCCAGGATCGACTTTGACCAGCTCGGTGTGGTTGACGAACTGGTCGGAAAAACTGGCCTGTTTGGTGCCGCCGGTGATGGTCGAAGACCAGTCCAGAACGGTCTGACCGTGCCCGGACCGGGGCACAAGGCGCAGCTGTTGCAGGGCATAATATACCGGTTGGTCATAGGTATATGTGGTCACATGGGTGATCCGGAGAAGATTGCGCACGGTCATTGTATGAACCTGAAGTCTCTCTGAATGAGGCTGGCCAATTCAGCGGTATCATTGATGCTGGCGGTCAGGAATTCGTGCAGACCCTCGTCGAAGATGGATTGAACGGTGGCCGCATTCAGCGCCGCGCAGATGCGATCGGCAAGCGCGTGGCAATCGTGGCGGATACCATAGTCGTCAGCAAGCCAGTTCAGGTTTTCCCCGATCTTCGAGAAACAGAAGGCCATGGACCGGGGCATCCGTCTGTCGAGGATCAGGAAATCAGCGATGCCCTGTGGTGTGGTTTCGCCGCCATTCAGCCAGCGATAGCTGCGTTCGGCGGACACGGATCGCAGGATGATCTCCCACTGCACATTGTCGATGCGGCTGCCAACAAACGAGGCCGAAGGAAGCAGGACGTAATATTTCACATCAAGAATGCGGGCCGTGTTGTCGGCGCGTTCCAGAAAGGTGCCAAGCCGTGAGAAGGCGAAGATATCGTTGCGCAACATTGTGCCATGCAGCGCGCCGCGCACGACCGAGGTGCGGAACCGGATCGTTGCCAGCAGGTCATGCAGGTTGCGTTCTGATACCGGTCGGCTCAACGCAGCTTTGATAGCCATCCAGCATTCATTCACCGCCTCCCATACTTCCGAGGACAGGGCGGTCCGCACCAGCCGCGCATTTGACCGGGCGGCGTCGATGGAGTTCAGAACCGAGGAGGGGTTGTCGCGGTCGCGCAGCAGGAAGTTAATGACCGACGCGGACTCGAAACTGTCGAACTTTTCGGAATAGGCAGCGTCGCTTCCTGCCGTGCTGATCACCGATTGCCATTCATTCGATTCCCCGTCACTCCGGGTCAACGCAATGCGCCAGCCGGCCTCTAACAGCCGCGCGGTGTTTTCGGCGCGTTCAATGTAGCGGAACATCCAGAACAGCCCGCCTGCGGTTTTTCCCAGCATCATCGGCCTAGTCCCCCAATACCCAAGTGTCTTTGGTGCCGCCGCCCTGGCTGGAATTCACCACCAGAGAGCCTTTCTTGAGCGCGACGCGGGTCAAGCCGCCAGGCGTGATCTCTATCTTGTTAGGGGACACCAGCACGAAGGGGCGCAGGTCCACATGGCGCGGCGCAAGCCCCGACTTGGACAGGATCGGCACGGTCGACAGCGCCAGGGTGGGTTGCGCGATATAGTTCGAAGGCCGCGCGCGCAGCTTCTTCTCGAAGGCGGCCAGTTCTTTCTTGGACGCGGCAGGGCCCACGAGCATCCCGTAGCCGCCCGATCCGTGCACCTCTTTGACCACCAGTTCGGACAGGTGATCGAGCACATAGGCAAGCGAGTCCTCCTCTGAACAGCGCCAGGTCGGCACGTTTTGCAGGATCGCCCGTTCGCCGGTGTAGAACTCGACGATATCGGGCATGTAGCTATAGAGTGCCTTGTCATCGGCGATGCCCGTGCCCGGTGCATTGGCGATGGTGATGCCGCCCGAACGGTAGACATCCATGATGCCGGGCACCCCAAGCAGGCTGTTGGGATTGAAGGTCAGCGGGTCGAGGTAGTCGTCATCCACGCGCCGGTAGAGCACATCAATAGGATGATAGCCTTGCGTTGTTCGCATCACGACGCGACCGTTTTCAACCGACAGATCGTGGCTTTCTACAAGCTCCGCCCCCATCTGATCGGCCAGAAATGCGTGTTCGAAATAGGCCGAGTTGTGGATGCCGGGGGTCAGCACCGCCACCGTGGGCCTGTCCGTCAGCCCCTCGGGCGCGCAATCGGCCAGCGAACGGCGCAGAAGTTGAGGATAGGCGCTGACGGGCCGGACCTTGAGCTTGCTGAACAGCTCGGGGAACATCTGAAGCATGGTCTCCCGGTTCTCCAGCATATAGCTGACACCGGAGGGGGTGCGGGCATTGTCTTCCAGCACGAAGAACTCGTTTTCGCCGGTGCGCACCAGATCGGTGCCGACGATGTGGGTGTAGACGCCGCCGGGCGGGTTTACCCCGATCATTTCCGGCAGAAACGCTGAGTTCTTTGAGATGATTTCCTTCGGAATGCGGCCTGCGCGCAGGATCTCCTGCCTGTGATAGATGTCATGCAGAAAGGCGTTTATCGCGCGAACCCGCTGTTCAATACCACGTTCCAACGTTGCCCATTCACGCGCTGATATGATGCGCGGGACAATGTCGAAGGGGATCAGCCGTTCATCAGCGTCCTGTTGACCGTAGACATTGAAGGTGATGCCGATGCGTCTGAAAAAGGCTTCAGCCTCGGTCGATTTGCGGCGCAGATCCTTCAGATCTTCATTCGCAAACCACTGAAAATAGGACTCATACGGCGGGCGGGGCTGGTTCGCGTCTTCCAGCATCTCATCGAAGGTTGGAGCGTTGTCTGCCATGTCTCCACTATGAGGTAGTTTCGGGACTAATCAATTGGCAAATGCATCTACGCGGGATGCAAGCTGATCGCGCGGGCAAGCTTCATCGCAGGATCGCGGCCTTGAATGCCTGCCCAAAATCTGGGCGTTTGCGCCTGACTATTGGTCGCATGGTGAACAATGAGGCGGTTGAGTGCCCTTGACGCGGGCCTTGGTGCCTCGTTGGATGGCTATCAGAAACGGTCGCGGGGTCTAGACAATGTTGCAGAAACTGCTTGCCAGAAACACAGCCTGGGCGGATGGCAGACGCCGGTCAGATCCAGACTATTTTCAACGCATGGCCCAAGGGCAGCAGCCCAGTTACTTTTGGATCGGTTGTTCCGACAGCCGGGTGCCGGAGAACGTGGTGGGTGGGCTGAACCCCGGTGAGATCTTCGTGCACCGCAATGTGGCGAACCTTGTTCACTCGACCGATTTCAGCCTGCTGAGCGCGCTTGAGTTTGCGGTTGACGTTCTGTGCATTCGAGAGATCATCGTCTGCGGACATACCGGCTGTGGGGGGATCGCAGCGGCAAGCCAGGGGCTGGTAAACGGTTTGGCCGATCACTGGCTGGAAGCGTTGCGCCGTCTGGCCCGGCGTGAGGCCAAGGATCTGGCGGCCTATCCCGAAGGGCCGGCGCGCAATGACCGACTGGCAGAGCTAAGCGTGATCGACGCCGTGAGCCGCCTTGCAGAAACCCCGGTTCTGCAGAGGGCATGGGCGCGGGGCGACTATGTGTCCGTACACGGGTTGATCTATCGGCTGGCTGAAGGTGAGTTGCGAAACCTTGACGTGACGCTGACAGCGGCGCATCTGGACCGGAATGAAACGGGGTAGGGAGGGCAGGCCATGAAAATTGGATATGTGATGTCGCCGGGGCGCGGCGATGTGGACCGGGTGCTTGGCCGCTTTGTTGAGACGCTGATGGCGCGCGGTGTGGATGTTGCGGGCGTGGTGCAAACCAATACCGATTGCGGGCCTTCGAAAGCCTGCGACATGGATGTAGAGGTTCTGCCCTCTGGCCCGGTGCTGCGGATCAGCCAGGATCTGGGGCCGGGGTCGCGCGGCTGCCGCCTGAACCCCGACGCGCTGGAACAGGCCGTGGGTCTGGTCGGCCAGCGCCTGTCAGGGGACACCCGGCTCTTGGTGGTCAACAAGTTCGGCAAACAGGAATCCGAGGGCCGCGGCTTTCGTGAGGTGATCGGCACGGCTCTGGCGCAGGATATTCCGGTCGTGGTGGGGCTGAACGGGTTGAATCGGGAACCGTTCGAAGCGTTTTGCGGCGGCATGGCCGAGGCGCTGACCCCCGATGTTCAGGCGTTGTTGGACTGGTTCGACGGGGAGTGAAGGCTGCAGAATGACCCATTGCAGTGTAGAGCCGCCGACTGAGGCGGAGAGGGCGCTGCGTCCGACGGCTAGGTATGTCGGCTTTGCGGGACAAATCAGTCACCGCCCGTTCGAATAACAATCAAGCGTTTTGACTAGCCGTTACATCGGTTGTCATTTGGCCATCTTGGTGAAGACGTGAGGTATGACCCGTCCAAACTTGCCAATGGCGTTTTCGACTGAAGCGTGCCGCATAGCTGGGCGTCCATCGTAATCAGTGAACCCATACGTCTCGGAAACTTCATAGAGTGTGAGCGCGGTGCCGTTTCGTTCTGCCTCTTTTGTATCAGCAGTCAGATGTGCAATGGCGAGCCCCACCATCTCTGGCGAGTTAGCTTGGGTCGCCGGATCGAAACCTGGAGGCATCTGAAAGCCAGCATCTTCACCGGAAGCTGCCATGACGACCCGCTCGGTTCGAATGAAAGAAGGCCAGAGAGAGTAAGCTCTAACACCGGTGCCGTTCAATTCCGAAGCGAACGACTGGGTCATCCGGTCAGCTGCCGCCCGCGCGATAGAATACGGGGCGCAGAAGAAATCAAAACAAGCACCCGGTGAAGAGATGTTTACAATGCACCCGCTTCCTTGCTTGATCATTGCCGGAACCGCTGCGTGAGCCGCGAGGTAGTAGGAACGTGCACCTACCGCAATGTGGGTGTCGAACGCAGAGGCGGGCATTTCCCAAAAACGACCAGCGAGAGTGCTTTGCGGTTGTCCATTGTTCACCAGCACGTCGATGCGGCCAAATTTATCTAAAGCGACCTGCACCAGATTTTCGACAGACCTGGCATCGCTTAGGTCGCAGGCGACCGGAATGGCTGTTCCGCCCTCAGCCTCGATCTGTTTGGCAACTTCTTCGAGCGATCCACCGACAGAGGCGCCATCTCCGTCGATCTTGACGTCTTGGGAGGGTGATAGCGTACGCGCCGCGATGACGACCGCTGCACCTTCACGTGCCAAACCGATTGCAGCACCGCGTCCAATTCCCCGGCTGGCGCCTGTTACAACCGCGACCTTCCCATCCAAAATGCCCATCACTTCCTCTCCGTTTGCGTTACCCCAACTCTGGCCGAAAGCCGCAACTTGAGCTCATGGTTCAAAACAATAAGAGGTTTTTCAACTGGAAACTGCTAGACACCCTAAGCGGCGGCTTTCCAAGCGGCTGCTTCGGGCTCAAAGCCGACATCCGCCTGGCGTGCGACGCCTCAAATAGTGCCCGCCTGTGATCTGGAGCATTCCGCGCATGGGCGGCTCATAGCCGCCCTTCAGAACGCCTTGAAGGTCAGCGTGGTCAGCGTCCGCTCGATACCCGGCACGTCGCAGAGGCGTTCGTTGATGTAGCGGCCTATGTCTTCGCCCTCGGGGATGATCAGCTTGACCAGCAGGTCATATTCGCCCGAGGTGGAGAAGAGCTCGGCATGGATTTCCTTCAGGACGATATTGAAGGCCACGTCATATGTGGTGCCGGGTTTGCATCGGATCTGGACGAAAACGGTCTGCATTGAGGAATCCTGCGAATGGGTCTGTCGCCAAGATGACCTGTCTTTCGTGTCGGGATCAACCCGGACTATCCCAAGACGTGGCAACGGGTTAGAGTTCGGCCATGACAAACGCGCTGCCCTTTCGCTTTCTCTTGCTGCCCGGCTTTGATCTGGCGGCGCTTGGGGCTGCGTCGACGGTCTTGACTGAGGCAGGGGTGACTTTCCAAACCACGGCGCTGTCAGGCGCGTCGGTGCCGGGGGACAGCGGCGTGCATGTGGCCCATGGCGGACCGATGCCGCCGATTGAGCCGGGTGATGCGCTGGTGGTGTTCAGCGGGCTTGTCTTGTCTGATTTGGACCGAGAGGGCGCTTTGGCGGCGCTGCGCCGGGCACG
>NZ_JBPBBA010000030.1:0-51776 GCF_050896395.1 Nioella aestuarii
GTCTTGCCGTGGTCAACGTGACCGATCGTGCCGATGTTACAATGCGGCTTGCCGCGCTCAAACTTTTCCTTTGCCATGATGGCCTCCTTAGCTGGTCGGGTGGCGGGGAAGCCCCGCCCTACGGGGGGTGGGTAGGGCGGGGTTCACCCCCGCCATCCCGTTATGCGTATTTGGACTGAATCTCTTCCGAGATGTTCTGCGGAACCGGCTCGTAGTGATCGAACTGCATCGTAAAGTTCGCACGGCCCGAGGACATCGAGCGCAGCGTGTTGATGTAGCCGAACATGTTGGCCAGCGGCACGAAAGCGTCGATCGCAATGGCGTTGCCACGGGTGTCTTGACCCTGAACCTGGCCACGGCGGGACGTAAGGTCGCCGATGATACCGCCGGTATAGTCCTCGGGGGTCACGACCTCGACCTTCATGATCGGTTCGAGCAGCTTGGCGCCAGCCTTCTTCATGCCTTCGCGCATGCACATACGTGCAGCAATTTCAAAGGCCAGAACGCTGGAGTCCACGTCGTGGAACTTACCGTCGATCAGGGCAACCTTGAAGTCGATCACGGGGAAGCCAGCCAGCGGGCCGCTATCCATGACGGACTTGATGCCCTTTTCAACGCCGGGGATGTATTCCTTCGGAACAGCACCACCAACGATGCGGGATTCGAAGGAATAGCCTTCGCCCGGCTCGGTCGGCGAGATGATCAGCTTCACTTCGGCGAACTGACCCGAACCACCCGACTGCTTCTTGTGGGTGTAGGTATGTTCGACTTCGTGACCGATGGTTTCGCGATAAGCCACCTGCGGCGCACCGATGTTGGCTTCCACCTTGAATTCCCGCTTCAGGCGGTCGACGAGGATGTCGAGGTGAAGTTCGCCCATGCCCTTCATGATGGTTTGACCGGACTCGAGGTCGGTCTCAACACGGAAGGACGGGTCTTCGGCGGCCAGACGGGCCAGACCCTGGGACATCTTCTCTTGGTCGGCCTTGGTCTTGGGCTCAACCGCGATCTCGATCACCGGATCGGGGAAGGTCATGGTTTCCAGAACCACCGGATCGTTGACTGCGCAGAGCGTGTCACCGGTCGTGGTGTCCTTCAGACCTGCCAGCGCGATGATGTCGCCTGCGAACGCTTCCGTGATTTCCTCACGGTTGTTCGAGTGCATCATCATCATCCGGCCAACACGCTCTTTCTTGCCCTTGGTGGAGTTCAGCAGGGTATCACCCTTGTTGAGCATACCAGAGTAGATACGCGTGAAGGTCAGCGAGCCGACGAACGGGTCGTTCATGATTTTGAACGCCAGGGCCGAGAAGGCCATGTCGTCATCGGCGCGGCGGGCGATGTTCCGGGTTTCGGTTTCGTCGCCGGGTTTGAAGCCCATGTAATCGACAACGTCCAGCGGGCTGGGAAGATAGTCGATCACAGCGTTCAGCAGCGGCTGGACACCCTTGTTCTTGAAGGCAGAGCCGCAGAGAACCGGGATGAACGCGATTTTCAGCGTACCCTTGCGGATCAGCTTGCGCAGGGTCGGAACGTCAGGTTCTTCGCCTTCCAGGTAAGCTTCCATCGCGTCGTCGTCCATTTCGACGGCGGTCTCGATCAGCTTGTTGCGCCACTCTTCTGCGGTGTCCTTGAGCGAGTCGCGGATTTCGCGCTGTTCCCAGGACGCGCCCAGATCTTCGCCGGCCCAGACCCATTCTTTCATGGTCACGAGGTCAACGATACCTTCCAGCTCGTTCTCAGCGCCGATCGGAATCTGGATCGGGGCCGGGGTCGCGCCGGTGCGGTCTTCGATCATGCGAACGCAGTTGAAGAAGTCTGCGCCGATCTTGTCCATCTTGTTGACGAACACGATGCGCGGAACCTTGTAGCGGTCGGCCTGACGCCAAACGGTTTCGGTCTGGGGTTCGACACCTGCGTTGGCGTCGAGAACGGCAACGGCACCGTCGAGAACCGCCAGCGAGCGTTCAACTTCAATGGTGAAGTCAACGTGGCCGGGGGTGTCGATGATGTTCATCCGGTGCTTGGGCGTATCGGGGGTGGCGCCATCTTCGGTGCGTTCCCAGAAGGTGGTGGTCGCAGCCGAGGTGATGGTGATGCCGCGTTCCTGCTCCTGCTCCATCCAGTCCATCGTGGCAGCGCCGTCATGCACTTCGCCGATGTTGTGGGATTTGCCGGTGTAGTAGAGGATACGCTCGGAACAGGTGGTCTTGCCCGCATCAATGTGGGCCATGATCCCGAAGTTCCGGTAACGGTCGAGCGGATAGTCGCGAGCCATTGGTTTCGGTCCTTTGGCGAAAAAGAGAAAACCGCCGGGGGATCATTCCCCCGACGTGATTGCTTACCAGCGGTAGTGCGAGAACGCCTTGTTGGCGTCTGCCATCTTGTGGGTGTCTTCCCGCTTTTTAACGGCGGTACCGCGTCCATTCACGGCATCGACAAGCTCACCTGCCAGGCGCTCTTCCATGGTGTTTTCGTTCCGCTTGCGCGATGCAGCGATCAGCCAGCGAATGGCGAGCGCTTCGCGACGTTCGGGACGCACTTCGACGGGAACCTGGTAGGTGGCACCACCGACGCGGCGGGAACGAACCTCGACAGCCGGTTTGATGTTGTCGAGAGCTTCGTGGAAGACTTCGACGGGGGCGCGCTTGAGCTTGCTCTCGACCCGGTCAAAGGCATTGTAGACGATGCGTTCTGCGACCGACTTCTTGCCGTCGATCATCAGGTTGTTCATGAACTTGGTCAGCACCGTATCGCCGAATTTGGCGTCGGGCAGAACTTGGCGCTTCTCAGCAGCGTGGCGACGAGACATCTGTTGATCCTCTTACTTGGGGCGCTTGGCGCCGTATTTCGAACGACGCTGACGGCGGTCTTTGACACCCTGGGTGTCGAGCACGCCGCGGAGGATGTGGTAACGGACGCCGGGAAGGTCTTTTACACGGCCGCCACGGATCAGGACGACAGAGTGCTCCTGAAGGTTGTGGCTCTCACCGGGGATGTAGCTGATCACCTCGTAGCCATTGGTCAGGCGGACCTTGGCCACTTTCCGCATAGCCGAGTTCGGCTTCTTCGGGGTGGTGGTGTAGACGCGGGTGCAGACACCACGCTTCTGAGGGCAAGATTCCAAGTGCTGGGACTTGGAGCGCTTCACTTTGGGCTGCCGCGGTTTGCGGATCAGCTGTTGGATCGTCGGCATGGGGTCTCCCCGTTTCGCTCGTTCATGTCATCAGACGCAGTTGCTTGCGCAAAAACGTCTATGGCCGCATGTGCCCCTTCCCTACCTGGAGGACACAGCGGTGGAATTCTCAGAGGATCGGGGCACAACAAACGGCCCGGATCATGACCACTCAAATCTGTATACCTGACCCGTCACATGCTGAACGCATCGGGGCCAAGTGGCGCGCGGTATAGGGGGAATCGGATGGGCTGTCAACAGCGGGCCGGGGCCGCACAACGCTATGGTCGGAAACCGCGTTGCAACGTGGCCCAACCGTGTCGGAATGCCTCAATATCCACATCGAACCGCCGTTTGACAAGGTCTGGCAGTTCTTCTGGATCAATCTCTGCCGGGTGGGTTCCGGTTAGAGAAATCTTGCTGTCATTGGTGGCATGTGCCCCGCGCAAAAACATGACCTGATCAGTGAACGATACAAGCGGCATCCGCTGCCAGACCCGCTGATGCGGAAAGTCCATGACACAGGCCTCATCGTCAGGGCGCAGATAGACTGTCAGCGCAGGGGACCAACAATGGGCCAGAACCGGCGCAAGGGTGACATCGGGGCCGGTTGCCTCGACGACCACGCCCTTTCCCTGATCCAGCGCCAATCGCCCCCTTGGCCGCCAGACATCCCTCAGCTGACCAAAGCTGCGGCGAATATTGGTGACATAGTTCAGCGCAACCGCGTCGTCGTCATCCAGCCGGAACTCTGCCACCGCACGCGCCTTGGGATCTCGCGCGGCTTGCAGGAGTTCTCGGTAGACCTGCCGGTGTGGCCCGGTCTGGCGGTAGACAGGCCGTATCTGCGGCACCGGGTCTATCAGTGCCAAAAGGCGGCTGTGCCACGGGTCCGGCAGATCATCGCCCATCAGCAAAAGCAGGGTGAAGTCCTGCCCGGTCTGCGCCCGGATGCCCGGCAGCAAAACATGTTCGAACCAGAACAGCCGCGTTTCCATGCGTTCCGGGGCATAGAGCGCTGAGCGACGGTCTTCCATGGTTTCGTGCCGGGTCTGAAAGCCCTCCAATGCCGCCGGATAGGAAAAGCGGCACAGCCCCAAGACCTGCACCCCGGTGTCAGCCATCCTCGGCCTCTCGCAACTTGCGTTCCCGGTAGAGCGTGAAAATGCCAGTCGAAACCACGATAGCCGCACCCAGCAAGGTTAGTGGGCGGGGCCAATCGCCAAAGACGAACCAGCCAAGCAGCAACGCCCAGATCAGCGCCGTGTAACGGAAGGGCGCGACAAAGCCGATTTCGCCCACCCGCATCACCATGATCGAAAACAGATAACCGCCGATGATGAAAAAGGCAGCCGCCGCCACCAATCCCGCCTCTCGGACAGTGACCGGTTCCCATCCCTGCCAAATCATCAATAGCCCGCCAAAGGTGCCCACCGATCCCGCCGTGATGACAGCCACGGCCAGCGATGGCACCCCATCCGAAAACCGCCGGGTGAACAGATCGCGCGCAGTAACCAGCAGGACCGCCAAAACCGCCACAAGGGAATAGACGTTGAACCCCTCCGCCCCAGGTTTGACGATCATCAGCACACCGGAAAAGCCCACAGTGATTGCCGCCAGCCGCTTCCATCCCACAGGCTCGCCAAGAAAGAGCGCTCCGGCCAGTGTGATCGTCAGAGGAAGTGCCGCCAGAATCGCGCTGACATTGGCCAGCGGCATATGCGTCAACGCCACAAGGAAGGCGACCATCGAGGCGATCTCTGCCCCTGTGCGGCCTGCCACCCTGCCCCAGTCTTCTCGCGGGATGGCAAGGCTGCGAAGTCCGAGCGCATAGGCCAGAACCCCGATAAACACCGTCGTAAGGATGCCGCGCAGAAACACGATCTGGAACAGCGGCAAATCTTCAGCCACCAGCTTTATGCAGGCGTCGTTGAAGGTGAAGGCGGCCATGCTTCCCATCATCAGAAGCGCGCCCTTTAGATTGGGAGTGAGGATCATTCCCCGGCATCATCCCTGTCAGAGGCAAACTTGCGCCACATGAGCGGCAGCACCTCCTCAGGGTCAAGCCCGAAACGGTCTGACAGGATCTTCTTGGCCTGCCACTTGGTCATTGGCTCCGCCCCCGGCGGGATCGATCGGCCAGAGTCATTGTGCTGATGCAGTGTTCTCACGAACATCAGGTCGGCCGGATCCGACCACATCCGCGCATAGGCCGCCACGCGCCTGTGGTTCCAGCGGAACATGTTCGTCCGCGCATCCGGCTTGGTGATCATGGCACTGGCCAACCCAAGCGGGCCAATTTCACGGAAATCATAAAATGGCTGTTCCTTGTCGTTCAGATCCCAATAGATGCCCCGGTGAAAGGCAACGACCGCCGGGTGTTCTTCGTCGGCCCAACCAAGCCGGATCAGCTGATCGGCAACGGCACGGGTCTTTTCGATATAGTCGACGGCAACTGCGTCATCGTCATCTATGCGGAAGCCGGTAACATAGTCTGCCCCTGGTTCGGTGCCCCGGCGAAAAGCGCGTCTGGTGGCGTTCAGGGGGCCGTTTGGTTCGATGGCGCAAATCCTCAGAAACGGATATAGATCGGCCGAGCCCTTCAAACGCTTGCGGAACCGCATCGGCATCGACGTGCCAATCAACACGACCAACGTAAACCCCTGATCGGTCTGAGCGGCGAGGGATGGCAGGCATAGCTTCTCGAAAAAGGCAAACCGACGCGCCATGCGTGCGGGATCATACAGCAGATCCATGAGCGCGGCTTCATCATCCAGCTTCGACGCCTCGAACCCGCCAGCCCCGAGATAGGAAAAGCGGCACACACCCACGATCTGATTGTCGAAACTCGTGGCCATGACCTCGCCTTGTCACACAAAAACCGATGGCGTGAATGCTAGGCCAAAGCGTGGTGCGAGGGAATCCCCTATCACTTTTCCTTGCGATGCACGCTTTCGACCCCGACAAAGCGCGCCATCCGGTCCAGTTCCGCATCCAGCTTGCTGGCCCGCGCAGCTGTCCACTTCACACCCGGTTCAACCCAAAGGTTCAGCACATCAAGGCAAGAGGCTTTGCGGTCGGCCTTGACCTCGATCCGGCCCACGAACCTGTCGCCTTCAAGGATCGGGAACACGTAGTAGCCCCAGATCCGTTTCGCTGCGGGCACAAACATTTCCACCCGGTAATCAAACCCAAAGAGCCGGGACAGGCGGTTGCGGTCGCGGATCACCGGGTCAAACGGGTTCAGGATACGCAGGCGGCTGGTGACAGGGCTCAGCCCCGCGAGCCGGTCCTCGATATTCGGCGCGGCGACGGCGCTGGTCCAACTGCCATCCGCCCCCTGGATCGTAACCGGGACCAGATTTGCCGCCTCCGACCATCTGCGCACCTCGTCCCGTGTGACGGCATCCCAGAAACGCTGCACATCGCCCAAGGCACCGAACCCCATCCGATCGAGCGCGGCATTGCATAACCAGTCGATTTGATCTGCTTCGCTCAGTTCAACTTCACGCAACTGTTCCGGAAAGACCCGTTCCGCGAGATCATAGAACTTGGTGAAGTTGACCCGGTGACATGTCGCCAACTCGCCCGCATACCACATGTAGTCCAGCGCCAGCTTGTGCGGCGGGCGGTGCCACATCTGCCGCTCGCCTTCGATCTTTGTATCAAACGCGTGGGTTGATAATGCCCCTTCGCGGGCGATCCGATCCTTGATCTTCTGCCGTTCGGCAGCGTCCGGCAGGCCCTTGACCCAGCCCGCCCGGTCATAATAGGCGCGCATCCGGTCGAATTGCCGCCGCCACATCGGCAGGAATTCCATGGGCAACACACTGGCGTCGTGGGTGAAATGTTCAAACACCGCGCGATCCTTAGCCAACAGCCGGTCCAGCATCGGTTCGCGGTAGTTCTGATTGCGGCTCCAAAGAATATGATGGTGGGCGCGGGACACGACCTGAATCGTATCGAGCTGAACGAAACCCAAAGCGTGGATCATCGCAGGCAGATCCAGCGGGCCGGAAGGGGTCGCGCCAAGACCCTGTGAATGCAGCCAAAGCCGCCGCGCGGTGCGGTTGTCTATCTTCAGCTCGGCCATTGTGGCGTCCTCGGGCAATCAGGTCCGGGCGTCACCCTATGGACTTCTGCCAGAAGGACCAACCCAAAGAAAACCCCCGCCGGAGCGAACCGGCGGGGGCATTCATCTTGTCAGGCGGCTAGGCCTTATTCGTCTTCGGGCGCAGGGGCTGCGAAGATATCCGCTTCGGTCGGGGCTTCGACGGGTGCTGCCAGCGCGGCGGCGGCTTCTGCCTCTGCGCGGGCCTCTTCGATCACCACGTTGTCACGCTCCTGCGCGATCTTGCGGACCTGCTGCGTGGCACCACCGGTACCGGCCGGGATCAGACGGCCAACGATGACGTTTTCCTTCAGGCCGACCAGCTTGTCACGCTTGCCCTGAACCGAGGCTTCGGTCAGCACGCGGGTGGTTTCCTGGAAGGACGCCGCCGAGATGAAGGACCGGGTCTGGAGAGATGCCTTGGTGATCCCCAGAAGAATCGGCTCGCCCTGAGCCGGACGACCGCCCTTGGCGATCGCCTTCTCGTTGGCTTCGTCGAACTCCGCCTTGTCGACGTTTTCGCCTTTCAGCAGCGTGGTCTCGCCAGAGTCGAGGATCTCCCACTTCTGCAGCATCTGGCGAACGATCACCTCGATGTGCTTGTCGTTGATCTTCACACCCTGCAGGCGATAGACGTCCTGCACCTCGTCGATAAGGTAATCGGCCAGTGCCTCGATCCCCATGATCCGCAGAATGTCATGCGGTGCCGGGTTGCCATCCATGATGTAGTCGCCCTTTTGGACGAAATCGCCCTCGGCAACGGGGATGTGCTTGCCCTTGGGCACCATGTATTCCACGGGTTCCTGGGTATCGTCGGCGGGCACGATCGAGATCCGGCGCTTATTCTTGAAGTCGCGACCGAATTTCACGTAACCGTCTTTTTCCGCGATGATGGCGTGATCCTTCGGACGACGTGCTTCGAAGAGTTCGGCAACACGCGGCAGACCACCGGTGATGTCCTTCGTCTTCGCGCCTTCACGCGGGATACGTGCCACAACCTCACCGGCTGCAACCTGCTGGCCGTCTTCGACCGACAGAATTGCGTCCACGGACATCGGGTAGGTCACCGGGTTGCCCGCATCGTTGCGGACGGGTTCGCCATCTGCATCCGCGATCAGGATTTCCGGCTTCAGCTCGTTGCCCTTGGGCGCCGTCCGCCAGTCCATCACGATCTTCTGGGTCATGCCGGTGGCATCGTCGGTATCCTCGCGCACGGCAATGCCGCTGACGAGGTCGACATACTTCACCGTACCGGCCTTCTCAGCGATGATCGGAAGGGTGTAGGGATCCCACTCGAACATACGCTGCCCACGTTCCACGGCTGCACCTTCTTGGACGTGGATCTTGGCACCGTAGCCGGGCTTGTAGCTGGCCCGCTCTACACCCTGATCGTCGACGATGACCAGCTGCATGTTGCGGCCCATCACGATCTGTTCGCCCGCCGAGTTGGTCAGCAGGTTGGCATTTCGGAATTCGATGGTGCCAGCCTGACCAGCTTCCTGGAAGGATTGCTGACCACCCTGCGCAACGCCGCCGATGTGGAAGGTCCGCATCGTCAGCTGTGTGCCGGGTTCACCGATCGACTGAGCAGCGATAATGCCCACGGCTTCGCCCGTGTTCACCCGCGTACCGCGGGCAAGGTCACGACCGTAGCAGGTGGCGCAAACGCCCTCTTCAGCCTCACAGGTCAGCGGCGACCGGATGCGCATGGACGCAACGCCAGCCTTGTCGATGGCATCCGCCTTGCGTTCGTCGATCAATTCGCCTTCAGACACGATCACTTCGTCGGTGCCGGGAACGAACACATCTTCGCCAGAGGTCCGGCCAAGGATGCGTTCCGCCAGCGACGACACGACCTCACCGTCACGGGTGGCCGCTTCGGCGGTGATCGTGTTGGAGGTGCCGCAGTCGACCATACGAACGATGCAGTCCTGGGCCACGTCCACCAGACGGCGGGTCAGATAACCCGAGTTTGCCGTCTTCAAGGCAGTATCCGACAGACCCTTACGGGCACCGTGGGTGGAGTTGAAGTACTCCAACACGGTCAGGCCTTCTTTAAAGTTCGAGATGATCGGCGTCTCGATGATCTCCCCCGACGGCTTGGCCATCAGGCCGCGCATACCGCCGAGCTGTTTCATCTGAGTGACCGAGCCACGCGCTTTGGAGTGAGCCATCATGTAAACCGAGTTCGGTTCCATTTCTGCGCCGTTCTCGTCGTAGCGAATGGCCGAGATGGTATCCATCATGGCTGCAGTGACCTGATCGTTGCACTTCGACCAGGCGTCGATGACCTTGTTGTACTTTTCGCCCTGGGTGATCAGACCGTCCATGTACTGCTGTTCAAAGCCTTTGACCTGCTCGCGCACGTCGTCGACGATTTCCCACTTGGTGTCGGGGATAACCATATCGTCCTTGCCGAACGAGATGCCCGCCTTGAACGCCTCACGGAAGCCCATGCCCATGATCTGGTCACAGAAGATGACCGACTCCTTCTGGCCGCAATAGCGGTAGACGGTGTCGATGACCTGCTGAACTTCGCCTTTCTTGAGCAGGCGGTTCACAAGATCGAACGGGGCTTTCGCGTTCAGCGGCAGCAACGACCCAAGCTTCAGACGACCCGGTGTGGTCTCATAGCGCTTGAGAACCTCGTTACCTTCTTCGTCGATCTGCTTGATCCGCGCAGTGATCTTGGCGTGCAGATGCACCTCGCCGGAATCCAGCGCGTGCTGAACTTCGTCGATATCCGAGAAGATCATGCCTTCGCCCTGCATCCCTTCACGCTGAAGCGTCAGGTAATACAGGCCAAGAACCATATCCTGCGACGGAACGATGATCGGTGCGCCGTTGGCGGGCGACAGAACGTTGTTCGTCGACATCATCAGGACGCGCGCTTCCAGCTGTGCTTCAAGGCTCAGCGGGACGTGCACGGCCATCTGGTCGCCGTCAAAGTCGGCGTTGAAGGCGGAACAGACCAGCGGGTGGAGCTGGATGGCCTTGCCTTCGATCAGCACGGGCTCGAACGCCTGGATGCCAAGACGGTGCAACGTCGGTGCACGGTTCAGCAGCACGGGGTGTTCGCGGATCACCTCGTCGAGGATATCCCACACCTCGGGGCGCTCTTTCTCGACCAGCTTCTTCGCCTGCTTCACGGTGCTGGACAGGCCCTTGGCCTCGAGCCGCGAGTAGATGAAGGGCTTGAACAGTTCGAGCGCCATCTTCTTGGGCAGACCACACTGGTGCAGCTTGAGTTCCGGCCCGGTCACGATCACAGACCGGCCAGAGAAGTCGACGCGCTTACCCAGAAGGTTCTGACGGAAGCGACCCTGCTTGCCTTTCAGCATGTCGGACAGCGACTTCAGCGGGCGCTTGTTGGCGCCAGTGATGACGCGGCCGCGACGGCCGTTGTCAAACAGAGCATCGACCGATTCCTGCAACATCCGCTTTTCGTTACGGATGATGATGTCGGGCGCGCGCAGTTCGATCAGACGCTTGAGACGGTTGTTCCGGTTGATGACACGGCGGTAGAGGTCGTTCAGGTCAGACGTCGCGAAACGGCCACCATCCAGCGGCACCAGCGGGCGCAGTTCCGGCGGAATGACCGGGATCACGGTCAGGATCATCCATTCCGGCCGGTTGCCGGATTCAAGGAAGTTCTCGACGATCTTCAGGCGCTTGATGATCTTTTTGGGCTTCAGTTCACCGGTCGCCTCTTTCAGGTCTTCGCGCAGCTGCGCGGCTTCCTGTTCGAGGTCGATGTTCTGCAGCATCTCACGGATGGCTTCGGCACCGATATTGGCCTGGAACGCGTCCATGCCATAGGCGTCCTGCGCATCCATGAACTCTTCTTCGGTCATCAGCTGGCCATAGGTCAGGTCGGTCAGACCTGGCTCGATCACCACGTAGTTTTCGAAGTAGAGAATGCGTTCCAGATCACGCAGGGTCATGTCCAGCATCAGGCCGATGCGGCTAGGCAGCGACTTGAGGAACCAGATATGCGCGACGGGCGCGGCCAGTTCGATATGGCCCATGCGTTCACGGCGGACCTTCTGCAGCGTGACTTCCACACCGCATTTCTCGCAGACAACGCCGCGATACTTCATCCGCTTATACTTGCCGCACAAGCATTCGTAGTCCTTCACCGGCCCGAAGATACGGGCACAGAAGAGGCCGTCACGCTCGGGTTTGAAGGTCCGGTAATTGATGGTCTCAGGCTTTTTGATCTCGCCATAGGACCACGAGAGGATCCGTTCCGGGCTGGCGAGCGAGACCTTGATTTCATCAAAGACCTTCGGCGCGGCCAGCGGGTTGAACGGGTTGTTGGTCAGTTCCTGGTTCATTTCTTAACCTTTCTCAGGCTGTGCATCGGTTGAGAGGGGCGGAAGGCGCTTCGAAGCGCCTTTCCAAGCGCCTTCGAAGGCGCTTTTTCCGTCACTCTTCCCCCTCTGCATCCAGGAGTTCCATGTTGAGGCCGAGGCCACGCACTTCCTTGACGAGAACGTTGAACGACTCCGGCACGCCGGCTTCGAAATTGTCCTCACCCTTGACGATCGACTCGTAGACCTTGGTCCGGCCCGCAACGTCATCCGACTTCACCGTCAGCATTTCCTGCAGGGTGTAGGCAGCGCCGTATGCTTCCAGAGCCCAGACCTCCATCTCCCCGAAACGCTGACCGCCGAACTGGGCTTTACCACCCAGAGGCTGCTGCGTGACAAGGCTGTAGGGCCCGGTAGACCGCGCGTGGATCTTGTCGTCCACCAGGTGGTGCAGCTTCAGCAGGTACTTCACGCCCACGGTCACCTGGCGCGAGAACTTCTCGCCGGTGCGCCCGTCGAACAGGTCGGACTGGCCCGAGGTGTCGAACCCGGCCCGCGTCAGCGCATCGTTCACGTCAGCCTCTTTGGCACCATCGAAAACCGGGGTCGCGATCGGAACACCACGCGTGACGTTACCGGCCATTTCGACCAGCTCGTCCTCGCCCGCGTCGGCCATGATCTCGTCATAGACGTCGCCATAAGCGATCTTCATGGCGTCACGGACCGGGGTCATGTCGCCGGTGCGGCGATAGTCCTGCAGCGCCTCGTCCACCTTAAGGCCCAGACCGCGCGCGGCCCAACCCATGTGGGTTTCGAGGATCTGACCAACGTTCATCCGCGACGGAACGCCGAGCGGGTTCAGAACGAAGTCAACCGGCGTACCGTCCCCAAGGAACGGCATGTCCTCCATGGGAACAACCTTGGAGATAACCCCTTTGTTCCCGTGGCGACCGGCCATCTTATCGCCCGGCTGCAGCTTGCGCTTCACGGCGATGAAGACCTTGACCATTTTCATGACGCCCGGCGGCAGGTCGTCACCACGACGAACCTTCTCGACCTTGTCCTCGAAGCGGTGATCGAGCGCGCGCTTCTGCGCTTCGAACTGCTCGTGCAGGGCCTCGACCTGGGCCGCGTCCTGCTCATCACCAAGGGCAAGCTGCCACCACTGACCACGGCTGAGCGTGTCCAGCAGATCGTCATTGATCTCGGAGTTCGCCTTGACGCCTTTCGGGCCTTTCACGGCGGTCTTGCCGATGATCATAGACTTCAGACGCGCGTAGATGTTGCGCTCGAGGATAACCAGCTCGTCGTCCCGGTCACGGGCCAGACGTTCCACTTCCTCACGCTCGATCTGCAGCGCACGTTCGTCTTTCTCAACGCCGTGACGGTTGAACACACGAACCTCGACCACGGTGCCGAAATCACCCGGCTTCACGCGCAGCGAGGTGTCGCGCACGTCGGATGCTTTCTCGCCGAAGATGGCGCGCAAAAGCTTTTCTTCGGGCGTCATCGGGCTTTCGCCTTTGGGCGTGATCTTACCGACCAGGATATCGCCCGGCGCAACCTCTGCGCCGATGTAAACGATGCCAGCCTCGTCGAGGTTGCGCAGCGCTTCTTCACCGACGTTGGGGATGTCGCGGGTGATCTCTTCCGGCCCCAGCTTGGTGTCACGGGCGGCGACTTCAAATTCCTCGATATGGATCGAGGTAAAGACGTCATCGCGCGCGATCCGTTCCGAGATCAGGATCGAGTCTTCGTAGTTGTAGCCGTTCCAGGGCATGAAGGCGACGACGACGTTCTTGCCGAGCGCCAGTTCACCCATGTCGGTCGACGGACCATCCGCGATCACTTCGTCCTTGGACACGCTGTCACCCACCTTCACCAGCGGACGCTGGTTGATGCAGGTGTTCTGGTTCGACCGCTGGAACTTGCGAAGGCGGTAGATATCAACGCCCGCGTCGCCCAGTTCCAGATCTTCGGTGGCGCGAACCACGATCCGGGTGGCGTCCACCTGGTCGATGATCCCGCCGCGTTTGGCCTGGATGGCCGCGCCAGAGTCGATGGCAACCTTGCTTTCAATACCGGTGCCCACGAAGGGGGCATCGGCCTGCAAAAGCGGCACTGCCTGACGTTGCATGTTCGAGCCCATCAGGGCGCGGTTGGCGTCGTCGTTTTCGAGGAACGGAATGAGCGAGGCCGCGACCGACACCAGCTGCTTGGGCGACACGTCGATCAGGTCCACGTTTTCACGCGGGCTCATTGTGTATTCGCCCGATTTACGGGTGTTCACCAGGTCGTTGATGAACTTGCCATTTTCATCCAGCGTCGCGTTGGCCTGCGCCACGGTGTGACGCATTTCCTCGGTTGCGGACATGTAGTTGACCTCGTCGGTCACCTGGCTGTCCACCACCTTGCGGTAAGGGGTTTCGATGAAGCCGTACTTGTTCACGCGGGCATAGGTGGCCAGTGAGTTGATCAGGCCGATGTTCGGACCTTCCGGCGTTTCAATCGGGCACATCCGGCCGTAGTGGGTCGGGTGCACGTCGCGCACCTCAAAGCCTGCGCGCTCGCGGGTCAGACCGCCCGGCCCAAGCGCCGAGAGGCGACGCTTGTGGGTCACTTCCGACAGCGGGTTTGTCTGGTCCATGAACTGGCTGAGCTGCGAGGAGCCGAAGAATTCACGCACTGCGGCAGCTGCCGGCTTGGCGTTGATCAGATCCTGCGGCATCACAGTGTCGATCTCGACGCTAGACATACGTTCCTTGATCGCGCGTTCCATGCGGAGCAGGCCAACGCGATACTGGTTTTCCATCAGTTCACCGACCGAACGTACCCGGCGGTTGCCGAGGTGGTCGATATCGTCGATGTCACCCAGACCGTCGCGCAGTTCCACAAGGGCCTTGATGCAGGAAATGATGTCTTCCTTGCGAAGGGTCCGTTGCGTGTCTTCTGCATCCAGTGCCAGACGCATGTTCATTTTGACCCGGCCAACGGCGGACAGGTCGTAACGCTCGGAATCGAAGAACAGCTGATCAAAGAGGGTCGAGGCTGCTTCGACGGTCGGCGGTTCACCCGGACGCATGACGCGATAGATATCCATGAGCGCGGTATCGCGACCCATGTTCTTGTCCACCGCCATGGTGTTGCGGATGTAGGGACCGACATTGATGTTGTCGATGTCGAGCACCGGAATCTCGGTAAAACCGGCGTCCAGCAGCTCTTTCAGGCTGCCGCCGGTCACTTCGCCGTCCTTGTCCAGTTCCCAGGTCAGTTCATCCCCGGCTTCGACATAGATCGCGCCGGTTTCCTCGTTGATGATGTCCTTGGCAACGTAGCGGCCGACGATCTGTTCGAAAGGCACCAGCAGTTCGGTGACGTTACCCTCTTCGATCAGCTTCTTGACCGCGCGCGGTGTCACTTTCTTGCCGGCTTCGGCAATCACTTCACCGGTGGCAGCGTCCACGAGATCGTGGGTGGGACGGGTGCCGCGCACACGTTCGGGGAAGAACTGGGTTGCCCAACCCTTGTTCTTCTCCAGCTTGAAGGTGACGGTGTTGTAATAGGCATCCATGATGCCTTCCTGGTCCAGCCCGAGCGCATAAAGCAGCGTCGTCACCGGCAGCTTGCGGCGACGGTCAATCCGAGCGAACACGATGTCCTTGGCGTCAAATTCGAAATCGAGCCACGAACCGCGATAGGGAATGATGCGGCAGGCAAAAAGCAGCTTGCCGCTGCTGTGGGTCTTGCCCTTGTCATGATCGAAGAACACGCCGGGGCTGCGGTGCATTTGGGAAACGATGACCCGCTCGGTGCCGTTGACGATGAAAGTGCCATTGGGCGTCATCAGGGGCATGTCGCCCATGAACACGTCCTGTTCCTTGATGTCCTTGACCGACTTGGCGCCGGTGTCTTCGTCCACATCAAACACGATCAGGCGCAGGGTCACCTTCAGCGGCGCGCTGTAGGTCATGTCGCGCTGCTGGCATTCCTCGACGTCGTATTTCGGGCTTTCAAGCTCGTATTTCACGAATTCGAGGATCGCGGTTTCGTTGAAATCCTTGATCGGGAAAACCGACTGGAACACACCCTTGATGCCTTCGCCATCGGCGGGCTGGGGTTGATCACCGGATTTCAGGAACAGGTCGTAAGACGACTTCTGCACTTCGATCAGGTTGGGCATTTCCAGCACTTCGTGGATTTTGCCGTAAAACTTGCGGATGCGTTTCTGGCCTGCGTAGGTCTGAGCCATGCTCTCGGACACCTTTCGTTTCTTCGCGCTCGCACGGGCCGTTGGGGCACCGGCCATGCGTCGCACTGAAACCAGACGGGTTCGGATCAATTCATGCCTGCCGTCCCACCGGCGGGCTCCCGATCCATTGAACCACGTCTTAGGGAAGGTCCGTTAACGACGGGCCCTCGCTAAGACGAGGCTGGCTGGACCCGGGATTTTCCCGGATCCAGCCAATTTCCAACCATCCCGGGACAGGCCCGGGCACGGATTACTTGAGCTCGACTTCGGCGCCAGCTGCTTCCAGCTTGGCTTTGATGTCTTCGGCTTCGGCTTTGGAGACTTGCTCCTTGACGGCTTTGCCGCCAGCTTCGACCAGCTCTTTTGCTTCTTTGAGGCCCAGGCCGGTGATGCCACGGACTTCTTTGATGACGTTGATCTTCTTGTCGCCAGCGGACTTCAGGATCACGTCAAACTCGGTCTGCTCTTCTGCAGCAGCAGCGTCGCCGCCGCCAGCAGGACCGGCCATCATCACAGCGCCGCCAGCGGCGGGCTCGATGCCATACTCGTCCTTGAGGATGGTTTTCAGTTCTTGGGCTTCCAGCAGGGTCAGGTTGACGATGCTTTCAGCAAGTGCTTTCAGATCAGCCATTTTTCAGGTTCCGTATCTAGGTATGTGTTCCAACGTCGAGAGCATTATGCCCCTACGACGGGTCTCAGGTTGCTTACGCGGCTTCGGCCTTCTCTTCGATGGTCGAAAGGATGCTCGCGATGTTCGAAGCAGGTGCGCCAATGGCCCCGGCGATGTTCGAAGCGGGTGCCCCGATGCAGCCAACGATGGAGGCAATAAGCTCCTCGCGGGACGGCATGGAAGACACGGCTTTGACACCGTCGCGGTCCAGAACCGTATCCCCCATTGCGCCACCAAGAATGACGAACTTGTCATTCTTCTTGGCGTACTCCTCGGCCACCTTGGCAGCTGCCACGGGGTCTTCGGAGAAGGAGAGCACGGTCATGCCCGTCATCAGGTCAGCAATGCCTGCGCACGACTTTCCATCAAGGGCGATCTTGGCGAGCCTGTTCTTGGCGACACGAACGGACCCACCCGCTTCACGCATTTGCGCGCGCAGGTCCTGCATCTCGGCAACCGTGAGGCCCTCGTAGTGGGACACTACGACGACGCCAGAGCTTTCGAAGATCTGGCCGAGTTCCTCGACCACTTTCTCTTTCTGGGCTCTATCCACAGTTTCACTCCAATTTGGGGGTCTCCCCCCGGCTCAAGTTTGGCTGGGTTTCCCCAACCTCTTCGGGTCCAAGTCAGGGTCCCGAGCCATCAGATCGCCCGAGGAAAACCTCGGAAATTCCTAGTCTCGCTTCCCATCTCAGGAAGGAATTATCGGGCCTTCACCCAACCCTCCGTCTCGGACAGGACGAGGTCACCGAGGCGACCCCGCCATTCACACCGGCGAACCGGTGCGAAATTCGTAGGGTGGGCAGTGTTGCCCACCACGCAATCAGTTGCCGGTCGCGCTGTCGATGGACACGGAAACACCCGGGCCCATGGTCGAGCTAAGCGACACGCGCTTCATGTAGGCACCCTTGGCACCGGTCGGCTTGGCCTTGGACACCGCATCAACGAAGGCGCGGATGTTTTCAGCCAGCTTTTCGGCATCGAAAGACACCTTGCCAACACCTGCATGCACGACGCCGGCTTTCTCGGCGCGGAACTGAACCTGACCGCCCTTGGCCGCTTTCACGGCTTCGGCAACGTCCATGGTCACGGTGCCGACCTTCGGGTTCGGCATCAGGTTCCGGGGGCCAAGCACCTTACCCAGACGACCGACGATCGGCATCATGTCGGGGGTGGCGATGCAGCGTTCGAACTCAATGGTGCCGCCCTGGACGGTTTCCATCAGGTCCTCTGCGCCGACGATGTCCGCACCGGCGGCCTGGGCTTCTTCAGCCTTGGCGCCGCGGGCGAAAACAGCGACGCGAACGGATTTACCGGTGCCATTGGGCAGGTTGACCGTGCCGCGGACCATCTGGTCGGCGTGGCGCGGGTCGACACCGAGGTTCATCGCGATCTCGACGGATTCGTCGAACTTGGCGCTGGCGTTTGCCTTGATCAGGGCGACGGCGTCTTCGACGCTGATGTCTTCCTTGCCGGCGAAGGCTTCGCGGGCGGCGCGGGTACGTTTACCGAGCTTTGCCATGGTTTACCCTTTCACCTCGATACCCATCGACCGGGCAGAGCCCAGGATGATCTGCATTGCTGCTTCGACGTCATTCGCGCTCAGATCGACCATCTTGGCTTCTGCGATTTCGCGCAGCTGCTTAGAGGTGATGGTGGCGACGGTTTCACGGCCGGGAAGCACGGCGCCCTTCGGGCGGTTGCGCTTGCCAACGGGTTTCAGGCCAGCGGCTTTCTTCAGGTAATAAGACGCAGGTGGCGTCTTGATGTCCATCGTGAAGGACTTGTCCTGGTAGTAGCTGATCACGGTCGGACAGGGCGAACCCGGCTCCATTTCCTGCGTCTTGGCGTTGAACGCCTTGCAGAATTCCATGATGTTGATGCCGCGCTGACCGAGGGCCGGGCCCACGGGCGGAGACGGGTTGGCTTGCCCCGCCTTGATCTGCAGCTTCATCTTGCCGATCAGTTTCTTGGCCATTTGGCCTCTCCTTCTGTCATCGGCGGGAAGTTTCCCGCCCTATGAAGACGCAACGCGTTGCGCCCTCGGTGGTTAGCGTGGTGCGGTCCGGACACGCGTGCCCTCGCCTCCCACGAATGGTCACGTCAGGCCTGTTTGGTAACCTGCGTGAATTCCAGTTCGACCGGGGTTTCCCGGCCAAAGATCGACACCGTCACCTTCAGGCGCTGATTGGCGTCGTCGACCTCTTCGACCATGCCATCGAAATCCTCGAACGGGCCATCGTTGACTTTGACCTTCTCGCCGATCTCGTAGGTGATGGTCGAGCGCGGTTGTGCTTCACCTTCTTCGACCCGGTTGAGGATCGCGTTTACTTCGGCGTCGCGCATCGGCATCGGGCGGCCTTGCGGGCCCAGAAACCCGGTGACGCGGGCGATCGAGTTGATCGCGTGATAGGCGCGGTCGGTCATCTCCATGCGGACCAGCACATAGCCGGGCATGAAGCGGCGCGGCACGGTGACTTTCTTGCCACGGCGCACCTCGATCACGTCTTCTTCAGGAACCAGAACTTCTTCGATTTCGTCCTGCAGGCCGCCTTCTTCCACGGCAGTCCTGATCTGCTCGGCAATGCGCTTTTCGAAATTCGAAAGCACCGAGACCGAATACCACCGCTTCGCCATACCTGCCCGTTCCTCAAGTCCAGGTCCGAAGACCCTAAAATTCCAAGTGTTCCCAGTATCTTATCCGAACAAGGCCGAACAAAAAACAGCGCGCATCACGAATCGACGCACGCCATTTCCGGGAAAGTGAGCCGTGACCTACCCCCCAAGTGACGGAAAATCAAGGGGTTCGGACCGGGTTTCTGCTTGTCAGGCTGACATTGTCAGGATCAGTTCCAGACCCCAGCGGATCAGGATGTCGACGACGGAAAAGAATATCGCGCAGACAATCGCCAAGGCGAAGACCATCATCGTCGTCATAAAGACCTCGCGACGCGTCGGCCATACGACCTTTGCGATTTCCGAGCGGGTCTGTTGCATGAACTGAATCGGGTTGGTGGCCATGGAATCTTATCCGGATGAGAGCGTCTGACCGGGGGTATATACGCAAGCAACCGGCCCAGCGCAAGGCAGGCAGGCAGTGCAAGTTGGCCTGCCACCCTGCGTACATCCCTTCTGCAGACAGGATGGCGGTTTCGCCGACGTTGTCGTCGACCCGTGAGCGGCCCTCCTCAACCCCCGGCTGACGCCGGAGGCCTCGTCGAGCCGCGTTGCCACGGGGAGATGGCAGCGATGGCGCTTCACGGAAGAGGGCGCGAGGGTGGAGAGTCCGGGATGCCTCTGCCGCGGGTGTTTGGGCAAAGAAGAAGGTCAGGCGCGCGCCCGTTCAGGGTCGGTCCACATCCCGCGCGATTTGGAAGAGGGCATCGCCGCGTTCCACCCGGCCAAGTGCGCGCTTGGCGAGGATCATCCCATCGTAGCCCGACGCGATTTCGGTCGGGGCACGGGTCGGATCGTCGGGATGATGGATGGCGGCAAGGATCGTTCCGGGTTCCACCGCGTCGCCGGGCCCCAACAGGGGTTCGAACACGCCGCGATCGTAGGCATAGACCAGACCCTGAATATGCAGTTCCCGAGTGCCGCGTGTCCCATCCGGCTCATAGCCCGGCAGCATCCCAACTGCGTGGAGACACCGTCGCAATCCGCGCTCTGCCAAGGCGAGGATCTCTGACGTCATCGCACCACCACCGCCGAGCTCAGCATTCACGGTCACGACCCCCTTGCGCGCAGCCGCCCCCATCGTCGTGCGTGCGCTGCTGTTCGGACCGCCCCCACCAGTGAAGACCCAGGCGTAGGGCAGATCGAACGCGTCCTGAAGCTTGCGCAGCATCTCAGCCTCTTCCTCAGTCCAGCCCGGACAGCGCATGAAAGTTGGCGGGTATAAAAGAGACGCACCACCGGAATGCAGATCAATGGCATAATCGGCCATCGGCATGAGCACCTCTTCGACATAATGCGCGATCAGCTGGGTTGGGGTACCGCGTGGATCGGCTGGAAACGCTCGGTTCAGGTTGCCTTCATCAATCGGGGAACAGCGCAGGCCCGCATCAGCCGCGGGGAAGTTCAGCATTGGCAGGCAGATGACGCGACCGGTGATCTCCTCTGGCCGCACATTCTTGGCCAACCGGTCAATCGCGATCTGGCCTTCGTACTCATCGCCATGGGTACCGCCCATCAGCACCATGGTCGGCCCGTCGCCGTTCTTCAGCACCGTCACCGGGACCGGAATGAAACCATAGGCACTGCGGGTGACGGAATGAGGTACGCGAAGATAGCCGGTCTGGCGGCCTTCGGCCTCGTAATCCACCTCGGATGTGATCAGGGTCTCTGGCATATGGAGCCTCCTTGTGTCAGCCCCAGTCCATCACAACCTTTCCGGCCTGACCAGAGAGCATGGCGGCGAAGCCGTCCTCGAAATCGTCGATGCCGATGCGATGCGTAATCAGCCCGGTCAGATCGAGCCCCGACTGAACCAGCGCGATCATCTTGTACCAGGTTTCATACATCTCGCGCCCGTAGATGCCTTTTACGGTCAGCATCTTGAAGATGATCTCGTTCCAGTCGACGGCAAACTCCGTAGGCGCGATGCCCAGAAGGGCGATCTTGCCGCCATTGTTCATGCGGTGGATCATCTGGCGCATGGCTGCCGCCGCGCCCGACATTTCGAGCCCCACGTCGAAGCCCTCGGTCATGCCGATGCGGTCCATCACAACCTTGAGCTGCTCGGTTGAGACATCGACAACGGTCTGAACACCGAGCCGCCGGGCAAGGTCCAGCCGGTAGGGCGCGATATCGGTCAGCACCACCTTGCGCGCGCCGACCTTCTGCGCGACCAGCGCGCCCATGATGCCGATGGGGCCGGCGCCGGTGACAAGCACATCCTCGCCCACCAGATCAAAGCTGAGCGCCGTGTGGACCGCATTGCCGAAAGGATCGAAGATGGCCGCGATCTCATCGGGGATATCGTCGGGGATCGGCACTACGTTCGATTCCGGGATGCAGAGATACTCGGCAAAGCTGCCGGGGCGGTGAACGCCCACCCCCTTGGTGTTGCGGCAGAGATGCCCCCGACCCGCGCGGCAATTGCGGCAGGTTCCGCACGTGATGTGACCTTCGCCCGAGACGCGCTGACCGATTTTGAACTTGGTGGCGGCGGGGCCCATGTCGACGATCTCGCCGCAGAATTCATGGCCCACGACCATGGGGACGGGAACGGTTTTCGCGCTGAATTCGTCCCATTTCCAGATATGCACGTCGGTGCCGCAGATGGCCGATTTGCGGACCTTGATCAGCACGTCCTGCGGTCCCGGTTCGGGGACGGGCACGCGCTCCATCCAGAGGCCCGGCTCGGGCTTTGCCTTGACGAGCGCTTTCATGTCGTTGCGCATGTCAGATCACCCCCATGTCACGGCCCACGGCGATGAAGGCGTCGATGGCGGTGTCGAGTTCCGCGCGGCTGTGGGCTGCGCTCATTTGGGTGCGGATGCGATCCTGGCCCTTGGGCACCACGGGGAAGCTAAAGGGGGCGACATAGACACCCTTTGCATCAAGCCGTGCCGCCATGTCCTGCGCCAGTTTCGGATCGCGCAGCATAACCGGGATGATTGGGTGTTCGCCCGGTAAAAGGTCGAAGCCAGCAGCGCTCATGCGGGTGCGGAAATGGATGGCGTTGGCCATGAGCGTGTCACGCCGTTCGGTTGACGCCTCCAGCATGTCGAGCACCTTGATCGACGCGGCGGCGATGATCGGTGCGAGAGTGTTGGAAAACAGATAAGGGCGGGAGCGCTGGCGCAACCATTCCACGACCTCCTTGCGGCCACAGGTATAGCCGCCCGAGGCCCCGCCAAGGGCCTTGCCGAGCGTGCCAGTCAGGATATCGACCCGGTCGGCGACGCCGCAATGTTCCGGCGTGCCGCGCCCGCCTGCGCCCATGAAGCCAACCGCGTGGCTGTCATCGACCATGACCATGGCGCCGTATTTGTCAGCCAGATCGCAGATCTCTGGCAGCTTGGCGATATAGCCATCCATGGAAAACACACCATCGGTGGCGATCATCTTGAAGCGCGCACCCTCTGCCGCCTGCAACTGCGCCTCCAGATCCGCCATGTCGGAATTGGCATAACGGAAGCGCTTGGCTTTGCACAAACGCACCCCGTCGATGATCGAGGCATGGTTGAGTGCGTCGGAAATGATGGCGTCCTCGGGGCCGAGCAGTGTCTCGAACAGCCCTGCATTGGCGTCAAAGCAGGAGGAATAGAGGATCGTATCCTCATGGCTGAGGAACCGGGACAGGCGCGCCTCCAGCTCCTTATGCTCCTCCTGAGTGCCGCAGATGAAGCGCACCGACGACATGCCATAACCGTAGCGGTCCAACGCCGCATGGCCCGCTGCCACCAGATCAGGGTGATCGGACAGCCCGAGATAATTGTTGGCGCACAGGTTAATGACCTCGCGGCCCGAAGACAGCCCGACCGTGCCTGCCTGCGGCGTGGTAATCACCCGCTCAGTCTTGAACAGACCCGCCTCGCGCAGGTCGTCGAGCTCTTGCGAAAGGTGGTCGATGAAGGCCTGGGTCATGGATTCCTCGCTCTGCCGTTTGCGCTGACTGTCATGCGGATGGCCCCGGCTTGTCACGCTACGCCCGCGTCATGCAATGGTCTGTGCGCGACGATCAGCCGGTTTGGCGCAGGCGGGCCAGCAATTCGTCGGTGGCGACGCCGGTTTCCGGCAATCCTTGTGCGCGTTCGTAGTCGCGGATCGCGCTACGGCTGGCAGGGCCAATCACCCCGTCGCTGCCACCGGTGTCAAAGCCCTGCGCGGTCAGGCGCTGCTGAACTTCAATCCGGCCCGCACGGGTCAGGCCGTTTTCATCGGGCGGGTAGTTGCCGCGAATAGGAGGCCCGCCAAGCAGCCGGTCGGACAGGTGTCCGATGCCGATCACGTAGTTATTCGCCGGATTATAGCGCCGGATCGCGGTGAAGTTGCGGAAGATCATCAGAGCGGGACCCTCGATCCCCAT
The DNA here is from genome assembly GCF_050896395.1 of Nioella aestuarii. NCBI lineage: Bacteria > Pseudomonadati > Pseudomonadota > Alphaproteobacteria > Rhodobacterales > Paracoccaceae > Nioella > Nioella aestuarii. The sequence continues at coordinate 23,555 of NZ_JBPBBA010000030.1, forward strand.
CTGCAAAAGGATCGCCGCTTCGCCATGGTCGGGCACCCGGTTCCCGTCCATGTCCCGCACGCCCATCCCCATCCATGAGGCCACGCTGCGCGTCTGCCGCCGCCCGGCGAGGCTTTCGTCGAACCCCTCGGGCAGGCGTATTTCCACCGCCCAGGGTTGCCCACGCTGCCAGCCATGGCGGGCAAGGTAATTGGCGGTGGTCGCCAGCGCATCTGTTGGATCATCGTCCCAGCACCCGCGCCGTCCGTCGCCGTCAAAATCGACGCCGTAATCCTCCAGCACCTCGGGCATGATCTGTGTGTGCCCCATGGCCCCCGCCCAGGACCCGCGCATTTGTGCCACGGTGCTGTCGCCCCGGTCCAACGCGCGCAAGGCCGACATCAGCTGGCTGCCGAAGAACCGCCCGCGCCGCCCGTCGAAGGTCAGCGTTGCCAGCGCCGCAATGACCGGCGCGTCACCCTCTCGCGTGCCGTAAAAACTCTCCATCCCCCAGACCGCGCACATGACGTGTTTCTCGACTCCGAAACGGTCTTCGATCGCCTGCAACACACGGTCATGCTGGCGCAGCTTGGCCCGGCCCATGGCAATCCGCTCGTCTGATGCGGCGATGGCGAGGTAATCCTCCATCGTCCGGTTGAACTCTGCCTGGTTGCGGTCGCGTTCGATGACGAGGGGCACATAACCAACCCCGCGAAAGGCGCGTGTGACGGTGGCTTCGGAAATCCCGCCCTCTATGGCCCGCGTTCGAAACCCGGCCAGCCAGCGGTCAAACTCTGCATTCGGAACGCTGCGCCACTCATCGCGATTGACCAGGGCCGCACCGCCACCGGCGACACACCCGGACAAAGCCAGCGCGGGGAGGCCAAGGGCGACGACGCGGCGGGAAATGGGAAAGGGCATGAACATAGCTCCGCTGAAACTCGCTCCACCAGCCTGCCCGCTCTGCCCCGATGGCGCAACAGCCTCGCGCGGAAGGGATCATCCACAGGCGACCTCCCGCTTTCATCTTGGCAAAAATACCTCGGGGGAGTCGCGAAGCGACGGGGGCAGAGCCCCCAATTCCCCTTCAGAAAAGCGGCCCTCACGGGCGCGCGGTCGACGTGCCGAAGGCACGGCGAAATCCGGATCCGCGTCAGAGATCCAGCTCAATCACACCAGCCGGCTCTGCCGCGCGGCTCTGACAGGTGATCATCGCATGGTCCCGCTGCGCCTTGGACAGCACGAAATCGCGGTGTTCAACCTCGCCCGACAGAACCCCGCATTTGCAGACCCCGCAGATCCCGTCATCGCATTTCAGATCCACCGGAATGCCCGCTGCCTGCAAGACCTCTGCCGCTGTCTGGTCCTCGGCCACGTTCAGTTCGCGCCCGTCCTTCAGGCGCAATACGAAGGGGTGGTTCTCGTAGTCAGGCTGCTCAGGCACCGAGAAATATTCCAGATGCCGCGCCGTCTCGGGGAAACCCGCCTTTTCAGCCGCCTCGATAACCGCATTCATGTAGCGATCCGGCCCGCAGGTATAGACATGCCAGCCGGGCTGGTAGCCCGCCATCAGGGCATCCAGATCGGCGCGCGTGTCCTCATCGGAAAAATGCAGATGCACCCGGTCGGCCCACGGCATCGCCGCAAGATCATCCAGATACCCGGCCGAGGCCCGTGAAGAGCAGGAATAGTGTAGCGCAAAATCGCGGCCGCCACGGTGCAGTTCATGCGCGAATGCGATCATCGGGGTGATGCCGATCCCGCCACCCATCAGCAGTGTTTTGGTGGCGTCCTGGTCCAGTTCGAAATGGTTGATGGGTTTGGACACGAAAATCTTGCGCCCCGGCGTGAAGATCCGATGCATGAGCTTCGATCCGCCCCGCCCCGCATCCTCCCTCAGCACGCCGATCTGATAGACCGACCGGTCCGCAGGGTTGCCCGACATAGAATACTGCCGCAGGAATTCCGGTGCGACGACGATGTCCAGATGCGCGCCCGCCGTCCATTCCGGTAACGCGCCACCGTCCAATGCCCGGAATTCGTATTTGGTCACGTCGGGAGTCATCTTCTCGGCCTTCGTGACCTCCACCCGGATCACCGGGGCGTCGCCGGGAACAGTGTATTCGTGCAGGTGGCCGGTCTCGCCCTGCGTCAGACGCAGCTTGTATTCCTTGGCCGTCACCATCGCCTGATAGGCTTCGATCCCCTTCTCCCGATCCATCGGGAAGGGATAGGGCCAGGGATGCGGGGCCAGAGGCGCGGGGTAGACGGCAAGCGTTTGATCCTCGTATTTTAGATCGAGATCCTTTTGCAGATCGCGCCGGTTGAGCGGGTGCTGTGACGGGCGATAGGCCCCGTCTGGTTCCAGCTCGAGATCCCACCACCATTTCTTGACGTCGTTTAGTCCGCCATTGCCCACAGCATCGTCCAGCCGAGCCAGCAGAGGCGCGGCCTTGGGCATGGTCATCGCAGCCCACCGAAAGGGTTTTTCCGCGAACAGCCCCTCAAGGTTCCACGGGCAGGTTTTCATGCAGCGCCCGCACATGGCGCCGCCCTTGGTGGTAATCCGATAGGTCGCGCATTTCTGGCTGTCGGATTTCCAGATCTCGTAGCCGTTGAACATCAGCTTCGGCCCGGCGGTGATTGCGCCGGATGGGCATTCGCGGGCGCATTTGTTGCAGGACTCGCAAAAGTTTTGCAGACCGAAATCAATCGGCTTGTCATGGGCCAGCGGCATATCTGTCGTCACCACGCCCGATTTCAGGCGCGGGCCGAGATATGGGTTCAGGATGACCTCTCCGATACGACTGACCTCGCCCAATCCCGATAGCAGCAAAAGCGGCGGTTGCAGCACCTCACCATCCATCACCGAATGGGCCTTGGCCTTGTAGCCCAGATTGCGGATCTGCTGCGCGATGACACCGCCAAGCAGGGAAAACCGCAGATAGGCGCGCATGGATTGGGCGACGGAGATCCAGTCATCACCGGATGCGCCTTCCATGGTTTCATAGCCCTGGTCGATGATCATGCTGATGGCCCGATCGTGGGGTGGATCAATGGGGTCACCCACGGCGTCATGGGAGTACCACGCCCAGTCCGGACAGCGCGACAGGCCCACGGCATCGACACCCAGAAAGTAGCTGGCAGCCTTGACATTCGCGGCATTGCGCGCGGCATCTGTCGGGCGCGGCCCATCAGGATTTGGCGCACCATCTTGTATAAGAACAAAAGCGCCAAGCGCCCGGCGCTGCGCGTAGGACGGCGCGGATTTGCGGGCGTAGTAGCCACCCTTTGCACCGTCTTGCAGCGCCTTGCCCATATCGCCGAACTGAGCGCGGGCGAACATGTCGGTGCGCTTGGGGACTCGGGCCACATGGGCCTCGTCTATATAGGTCGTGGGCGTGTCGACGCGCTTGAGTTTCTCGAACGGGTGCCCGCCGTCAACGAAACGGCGCTTTTCATAGGGGTTGCGGTTGAGCGCCGAGCGCTGCACGCCCTTGCCAAACCGCCACGCCGCGCCGCCACTGCCGGGGCTGTCCGCAAGCGGCCGGTCACAGGTTAGATCCATCTGGCAGGTGACAACCGCGACGCCGAAGGCAGGCCCGATGAAGGGCGCAGTCAGTTGCCCGCCGTCCACTCGCGCCAGCCCCGCTGCCACTGTCAGCTTGTTCAAGTCCACATCGCTGGCAGCCCCCGAATGCGCCTTGGCGGGGAAACCCAGAAGCCGCAGGTAATTGGCGATCACGCTCGCGGTTTCATTGGCCCGAAGGCAGGCCCGCGCCTCTAACGCGTCATCCAGCCAGTCGCAGCCTTCCTCGCCCACCCCAGGTTCACGCGGGTTTTCATAGAGGTAAACGATCGCGTGGGTATGACCCTCGATCGTTGTGGGCGGGGCCTCCATGCTGTCTTTCAGATCGGCCATGATCATGTCGATGCCCGATGCCAGCGTCTTGGTCTGGCGGGTCTTCAGATCGTGGGCCAGGCGGTCGATATCGGGGTTGCGGATCGGGTCAGTCAGCAGCGCCGCATCAGGCAGGCGGCAAATGCCCACCATCGCGGCATCGTTGAAGTAGCCGAACGCCTTGAGGTGATTGGCCCGCTCGGTCGGATCGGCGGGGATGTCGGATGGCACCGGGTTCACCAGCCCGTCACGGATCGCGTCCAGCATCGCCTGATATTCGCGCATCGCGTTCACGATACTCTCGGGCGCATCGGGTCGGTTGAAACTGACGGCGAGCATTGCCGGGACCGCCGACAGATCCGTGTAGTCCTGTCGCGTCAGCCGTTCCAGCGGGAAAGGCCCCAGGTGGACGGGTCGATTGCGGTCGGAAAAGAGGCGGGTCATTGGCGGTCCCGGTGATCCGTGAGTGGAGACCTCTTGCTTAGCCGAGGCACCCGCGCCTATTCTGTCACCCGTATGAGTGACATATCCAATCCATCCCCCCTGCCCCGCGATCCGGTGGCGGCCTTGGTTGCGTCCGTTCCCTTGGACGGGTTCGGCGCGGCCCTGCTGGCCTATATCCGCACCGCTGCCGAGATTGCCAATTTCGGGGCGTTCTTTGTGCCTGACTTGAACCGCCCTCAACCGGTTCTGTCGGTCTGGTCGGGCCAGATGAGCGATTATTGGTTCAACGTGAACGCCCGGCGGATCACCTCTCATGACGCGCTGCGCCGGGACTTCGTTGACCGCATCCTTCGCGCGCCACCAGGCGGGCTGGTCATTGACCGTTGGCATCCGCCCGCCGACGATCCCCGCGCGCCGATCTATGCCCGTGACAAAGTGATTGAGAGGGTGTCGGTCGCATCCCGCGCCGGGCGGGGTGGGGTCGTGTCATTCTATCTGCGGGGCGATCATGCCGGCTGGCTAACCGAGGATGAGCTGACCCGTTTGCGCGAGGTGTTACCGCTGGCGCATGAGCTGATCGGGCTAAGGCATCGGCTGGTCGGAGCGTCAGGAAGTACCGCTTCGGGCTTGCGTGACCGGGCCGTGGACCCGTTCACCATGCTGAGCCCGCGAGAGGCGGAGGTCTGCGATCACGCCGCGCGGGGCGTGTCCGTTGCAGGAACAGCATTGACACTTGGGGTGTCGGAAAACTCGATCCGAACCTTGCGAAAACGGGCGTGGCGCAAGCTTGGCGTCGGGTCTGCGACGCAGTTGACGGCATTGGTGCTGGCGAACCGGGGCTAACCCTCTTCCCGCTCCGCTCATTTCATGGAAACATCCCCGACAACAGCGGGAGAGACAGCATGAAACTTGAAGGCAAGACAGCCATCGTAACCGGCGCGGGATCGGGCTTCGGCGCAGGCATCGCCCGGCGCTTTGCAGCCGAGGGGGCCAAAGTGATGGTCGTGGACCTGAATGGCGATGCGGCAGAGGCCGTCGCGGCAGAGATCGGTGGCATCGCGCAGGTGACGGACGTGGCCAGTGGCGACAGCGTAAAGGACATGGCGCAGGCGGCATTGGCCGCTTGGGGGCGGATTGATATCCTTGTGAACAACGCCGGGATCACCCATTTGCCAAAGCCACTGGAAACCGTGACCGAGGACGAATTTGACCGCGTTCTGGCGGTGAACGCCAAGTCGGTCTACCTGACCGCGCGCGAAATCGTTCCGCATATGAAGGATGCAGGCACAGGGGCCATTGTGAATATCGCTTCGACCGCCGGGGTCAGCCCACGCCCAAACCTCAACTGGTACAACGCTTCCAAGGGCTGGATGATCACCGCGACCAAGACGATGGCCGTGGAGCTTGCCCCCTTCGGCATCCGTGTGAACGCGGTCAATCCGGTGGCAGGGGAAACGCCGCTTCTGAAAAGCTTTATGGGCGAGGACACGCCAGAGATCCGGGCGAAGTTCATCTCAACCATTCCGATCGGACGCTTTTCGACACCCGAGGACATCGCCAATGCAGCGCTCTACTTCGCCTCGGACGAGGCAAGCATGGTCACAGGCGTGGCCATGGAGGTGGATGGGGGGCGCTGCATATGAGCCGGGTTAACCTGGCCGAAAAGCTCGCGCTGTTCAGCAGTCACTGGGACCCCCATGTGGTGGCCGACTATAATGGGAATGACGTGATGGTGGTGAAGTTCAAGGGTAGTTTCCCGTTTCACCATCACCCTGAAACCGATGATTTCTTCCTCGTTCTGGAAGGTGAGATGATCATGGATATCGAGGGGCAGGAGCCGGAAGTGGTGCGGGCGGGTGAGTTGTACATCGTCCCAACGGGCGTCACGCATCGCCCGCGGGCAGAGGCCGAATGCAAGGTGCTACTGATCGAACCCAAGGGTGTTCCCAATACGGGCGACGCAGCCACAGCCGCTGCCAAACCGAGGATATAACGTCATGATGCAACCCGGACCCCGCAACCTGATCACCGATGTTCCCGGACTGCGGGTTGGCAATGCCGAAGACCACCATGTGAAGACCGGTGCGACGGTATTGATGGGCGATCGGCCCTTTACAGCCGCTGTGCACGTGATGGGCGGCGCGCCGGGCACGCGGGAGACCGACCTTCTGGCGCCTGACAAGACGGTGCAGGAAGTTGATGCGCTGGTGCTGTCGGGCGGATCGGCCTTTGGGCTCGATGCGGCATCAGGCGCGGCAGACTGGCTGCGCAGTCAGGGACGGGGGTTTGCCGTGGGCGATCAACTGGTGCCAATCGTGCCGGGTGCTATTGTCTTTGACCTGATCAATGGTGGTAACAAACGCTGGTCCGAAAACCCCTATAAGCGGCTTGGCCAGTTGGCCGCGGCGGATGCGGGCGAAGAGTTCGCCCAAGGTACAGCCGGGGCCGGAACCGGGGCGATCATCGCGGACCTGAAAGGCGGGCTTGGGTCGGCCTCGGTCGTGCTGCCATCGGGGCACACGGTCGGGGCGCTTGTTGTGGTCAATGCATTGGGTCAGGTGACTGTCGGCGATGGCGGGCATTTCTGGGCCGCCCCCTTTGAAATGGGCGAGGAGTTCGGCGGGCGCGGCCCGGCGCCCGGTTTCGACGCCAGCCAGCCGCCGCGCCACAAGGGCGGGCCGGGGCAGGCCACGACGATTGCCATTGTCGCAACAGATGCAGCACTGACACAGGCGCAAGCCACGCGCATGGCAACAGCCGCCCATGACGGTATGGCCCGCGCAATCTATCCCAGTCACACACCGATGGACGGGGATCTGATCTTTGCCGCCGCAACCGGGGAAAGGCCACTGGCCGACCCGGTCTGGGATGCGCTGCATCTGGGCCATGCGGCGGCGCTGTGCCTGTCGCGCGCCATAGCACGGGGCGTCTATGAGGCAACGCCTGCCGATGGCGACCCTCTGCCGACATGGCAACAGAAATTCGGCTGAGGCTTGGTGTTTGCATACGGAGGGAGTACCCTGCGCGCATTGTATTGATCACGGAGATTTCCAATGCGACTGACAGCAATCGCAGCTGCCGTAACCCTGGCCGTATCCCCCCTGCCCGCCCTCGCGGATTCGCACGAGGATGAGATCATGGCGACCCTGCAATCCGCCATGGACGCCTATGGGGCCGGGGACATCCAATATGCTTTGGATGAACTGGCCTATGCGCAGCAGCTGCTGAACGGGCTGGTGGCCGAAGGGTTGCAGGGCTTCCTGCCTGCTGCTCTTGACGGCTGGACCATGACGATTGACCCCGACGCAGCGCAGGGCATGGGCTTTATCGGCGGTGGCACCATTGCACGCGGAGAATATTGCGGTGCCAGTGGCTGTTTCACGATCACGCTGATGGCTGATAACCCGATGGTGACATCCATGGGCGCGATGCTGGGGAATGCCCAGATGATGGCCGCCATGGGCCCCATCGTGCGGATCAACCGGCAGAGCTTCCTCAATCAGGACGGTGACCTGTCGGCGCTGATCGGCAACCGCATTCTGGTTCAGGCCGAGGATGGCGACACCGATATCATGGTGCAGCATCTGGAGCAGATGGATTTCCGCGAAATGATGATGTTCGGGATGTAATCCCAATTGGTGGCCCGGCCTTTGAGGGCGGGCCACCATCACCCTTCAGGGCGCTATCAGAACCTTGGCGTCCTTCGCGGCAAGCGCTGTTGGAAAGCGGTCCAGCGCCTCGGCAAGTGGCAGAACCTCTGACACATCCGTGCGCCATGCCCCGTTTGCGAAGCGCCCTTGCACCTCTCCGACAATCGCTGCCACCTTTTCGGGGGGCGTTTCACGTAGCCAGCTGGACAGCCAGAAGCCCTCGATCCGCTTGCCCATGAAGATGAACTGCCCCATCTGGTTCAGCAACGGTGGTGTCGTTGTCAATCTGCCATAGCAGACCCACCTGGCCCCGCGCGGCATCGCGAAGAACAGATCAGCCGCGACCTGATCGGCCACCGCATCGAGCAGGATGCGCGGACGATATTCCGCCATGACAGCTTTGGCGCGATCCGGGAAATCGGGGGCGGAGCTGACCAGCACCTCTGTCGCGCCCAGGGCCATCAGCGCCTCGGCCTGTTCGGCGCGGCGCACCACCGGGATGGCCGCAATGCCCGCATCCTTGGCCAGCCCGATCAGGAACTTGCCAAGCTGCGATCCACCGGCGGTGAACACGAACGCGCTAGACCCGTCCTGACGCACAATGTCGAACATGGCCATCGCGGTCATCGGGTTGACGATCAGGCCAGCGGCATCCTCGTCCCGCAGATCCGGTCGCAGGGGGATCATCATGCGCGCGTCGGCCATGGCATATTCCGCCCATGTGCCCCAGCCCATGCCGAAGAAACTGACCCGCTGACCCAGAAGCGGCGTGTCGCCCGCAACGACTTCGCCCACGCCTTCGAACCCGGCGGGCATCCCTGCCTTGCGCGGCTGGCCATACTGGCCTGACACGAACATCAGGTCCGATGGGTTCACGGCTGCGCGGGCGACCTTGATCAGCGCCTGACCTTCCTTCGGCTCTGGCACCGGCACTGAGGCCAGTTCCACGAAGGGCGACAGGTCGATCGGCATGTCACCACGTCCGCCGCTGGCATATCCGTCTTCGCGCAGGACAAGCGCGGTCATCGTTTCGGGCAGGGTCATTGTGGCTCTCCTTCAAGGGCTGAACACCCTAGCTAGGGAGCCGCGTGGGGCCGGAAAAGGAAACCCCCGGCGTGACATTGCGTCAGCCGGGGGCTTTTCTGTCGGACGGCGTCGCGCGCTTAGTGCAGGCGGGCCGAAACCTCGTCGATGGCGCTGTCGATCAGTTTGTTCTGATCAGCAGCACTGGTCTTGGCGGCGATCACTTCCGCGGCAGCGGCCACGGCGATGCTGATGGCCCGGTCGCGCACTTCACGTACGGCACCGTTTTCAGCCGATGCGATCTGGTCCTCGGCGGCTGCCAGACGACGGGCAATCGAGGCTTTCAGGTCAGCTTTGGCTTGCTCGGCGGCGAGCTGCGCTTCTTCGCGGGCCTGGGCCACGATACGCTCGGACTGCTCGGCCACTTCGCGCTGCTTGCGCTCGTAGGAAGCCAGGATCGTCTGCGCCTCTTCGCGCAGAGCCCGGGCTTCGTCCAGCTCGTTGCGGATCTGTTCAGCGCGCTGGTCCAGAAGGCCCATCAGGATGCCTGGCACCTTGAAGTAGACCAGAACCCCGATGAACACGAGGAAGGAGATCGCGACCACGAAGTCGGTGTTGTAGAGGTTGAGACCCTCACCAGCCGCCATCGCGGGCGAGCCGATCAGTGCGAAAAGAACTGCAAGGCGTTTCATGTCCCTTATCCTTTCACACGTGCGGTGACAGCGGCGGCGATCGATGCATCGTCGGATGCAGTCGGTGCCAGGGCGGCCACGATCTCGGCTGCGGTGTCACGGGCAACCGCGTCCACGGCTTCCAGAGCGCCGGCACGGATCTCGTCAATCCGGGCTGCGGATTCCGCTGCCTTTGCAGAGATCTCGGCATCGGCCTTAGCCGTTGCGTCGGCCAGGTCGGCCATGATCTCGGCGCGGGTTTCCGCTGCGATGGCCTGTGCTTCGGCGCGAGCGTCGGCGAGGGCCTTGTTGTAGGCGTCCTCGGCGTCGGCGGCCTGACGCTTCAGGTCTTCGGCAGCGGCGATATCATTCGTTATGGTTCCCTGACGCTCGGCCAGAACGGCCCCGATCCGGGGCAGAGCGACGCGAGACAGGATCAGGTAGATCACCACGATAGTGATCACGAGCCAGAAGATCTGGTTCGGGAAGGTAGAAAAGTCCAGCTGCGGCATTCCGGGTGCGGAAGCGGCGGCGTCGTGTGCGTCAACGGCCATCTTGTCCTCCGAGGAACCTGGTTACACCGGACCGCTCGCACGCATGGCAAGCGGCCCGGCCGTAAGGATGGTTCGCGAAAGGCTTAGACGGCGAACATCAGCAGCAGAGCGACGAGGAATGCGAAGATCCCCAGTGCTTCTGCGAATGCGATGCCGATGAAGAGCGTTGCGGTCTGGCCGGCTGCTGCCGACGGGTTGCGCAGTGCGCCGGACAGGAAGTTGCCTGCCACGTGGCCCACACCGATTGCGGCTGCGCCGGAACCGATTGCTGCGAGGCCAGCGCCGATGTGTGCGAGATCGCCTTCCATGTGATTTCTCCTTACGATTGGAAGTTTAGATATGTTTGTTGCTTACGACGTGCGGTTAGTGCGACGGATGCAGCGCATCGCGCAGGTAGACGCAGGTCAGGATCGTGAACACGTATGCCTGGATGAAGGCCACCAGTACCTCCAGCCCGTAGACCGCGGTGATCGCCACGATGGGGGCGACGGCCCCAACGCCCAGAACACCCGCAAAGCCAGCGAACACCTTGATCACCGCGTGGCCCGCCATGACGTTGCCAGCAAGACGGATGGAGTGGCTGACAGGGCGAACGAAATACGAGATGAGCTCGATAATCGCCAGGATGGGCCGAAGCGGCAACGGCGCGGACGAGACCCAGAAAAGCCCCAGGAACCCGGCGCCGTTCTTGACGAAACCGACAACCGTCACGGTCAGGAACACCGCCATAGCGAGGACCGCGGTCACAGCGATATGCGAGGTGGTTGTGAAGCTGGTCGGGATCAGGCCGAGGAAGTTGGCCATCACGATGAACAGGAACAGCGTCATGATGTAGGGGAAGAACGCCAGCGCGTCCTTGCCTGCGACGTCTTCGACCATCTTGCGGATGAAGCCGTAGGTCAGTTCCGCAACGGACTGAGCACGAGAAGGAACGATTGCCCGTCCGCGTGACCCCAGAACCATCAGGATGAACACGCCGACGATTGCCAGCATCATCCACAGGGTCACATTGGTAATGGTGTAGAAAGAGATCGGACCGTCGCCAAAAAGCGGCTCAACGATGAACTGATCCATCGGATGGATCTGAAGCCCGCCTTCCGCACCATGGGCCGCATCGGCCCCGTAGGCTGCATCGGCCCCATGGCCGGCTGCTGCGTCGGTTCCGTTGGTAGCGTCGGCGCCATGCTCGACAACTGCCTCTTCACCGTGGGTCTGTTCTTGTGCGTCTTCGGACACGTCTCATTCCCTCTCATCGCGCGCGGCCAGCGCCGCTTCGTTTTCCTTCTGGATCTCATGGGCGGAACGGATCATCGTCTTCACCCCTGCCACGAAGCCCAGCAATGTAAACACCACCATCAACCACGGCGCGCTGCCAAAGAGCGCGTCAAGCCCGTAGCCTATGGCAAAACCGATCCCCAGACCGGCCACAAGCTCTATCACCATCCGCCAGGCGTGTTGCGCCATGGAATAGTGCTCCTCGGTGTGGGGCCGCTCGTCCTGCTGTCCGGCCTTCAGACGTTCCAGCCGCTGTTCAAAGTCTTTCAAGCGGTCAGGATCGTGCCCGTCGGACATGGCAAACGCCCCCTTCAGAGGTTCGGGCGGAAACTAGGCAGACCACCCCTGAGAGTCAACGCGTAGTTTCCACATTTTGAAGCGACCTAAGTATTTGATAAAAATTAACTTTATTCGAGTGCGACAAAGACAGCGCACTTGCCGGACCGGCTGCCGGACGAATTCATATATTCAACCAATCGGTTAACGGTATACTCAACCAAATGGTTGATGATGCCCGCCCGGCCCTGGATATCCACGCAAATGACATCAGATCTCGACACTGTCTTCTCGGCCCTCGCCGACCCAACCCGACGCAGCATTCTGACGATGCTGCTGGAGGATGACATGGCCGTGACCGATGTGGCGGAGCCGTTCGAGATGTCGCTTGCCGCGATTTCCAAGCATCTGACAATCCTTGCGGGCGCCGGATTGATCAGCCAGGAAAAGCGCGGTCGGGTGAAGTGGTGCAAGCTGGAACCGGATGCGCTCAAGGCAGCCTCGGTCTGGATGCAAGGTTTTGGCCAGTTCGAGCCGGTCAATCTGGATGCGTTCGAAGCCTTCCTCGAACAGGAACTTGGGAAACCTGCCGATTAACCCGTGTTCCTGGCCCAATTATTTCGGGGTCCGGGGTAGAGACCCGAAAGAGGTGGGCGGGCCCGTCCTAACCCTCGTTCTTTAGCAGCAAAAGCAGCGCCACACATGTCAGCGCCACACCACCAAGCACGAGGATGCCTGGCAGCCCGTTGCCGAGGAAGAACTCCCAACCGATCACCCAAGTGGGCGTCAGGTATGTATAGGCCATGACCTTGGAGGCCGGCAGTTGCATTGACGCGAATTGCAACAGAACGACAGTGACCGCCGTGGCAAAGACCGCCGTATAGGCCAGCGTGATCCAGACGATGCCGGGCAGCGCCGCCCAATCAGTGGCTGCCACGTCTGTGCCACCCCACAGGAACAGCACGAAGGCCCCGCCCAGCATAGTCCCAAATGTGGATACCGGCGCGGGTTCTCCCCTGTTCAAAGCCCGCACCATCGGCGTGTAGATCGCATGGGCAATACATCCGACGAAGTAGATCATCTCGCCGCGCCCGATCTGGAACGCCAGAAGTGCCGATAGGTCAGCCCGGAAGATCACCCATAATGCCCCAGCGCCTCCGACGGTCAAAGCCAGCGCCATCCGCGCGGTCATGATCTGCTGAAGCAGCAGGAAACCGAATCCTGCCGTCATGATCGGGGTCAGCGTGAAGACCGCCGCAGCAGATACCGGAGGGGCCGTTTTGAGACCCTCGAACATCAATACGAAATAGGCACCGAACAGCCCGCCCAGCACCAGATAGCGCCATGGGGCGCGGAAATGTTGTCGTTGGAAGCCGCCGCGCGCCTGAACGATCAGCGACACGACCAGGGCGCCGCACAGAAAACGCACCGCATTGAACGCAGCCGGGTCGATATGGTTTGCGGTCATCGAGCCCAGCGAAAATGACCCCGCCACCAGCGCCGAGAACGCCAGCATCGCCAGATGGCCGCGATATCCGCTTGTCATCTCAGGCTGGATCCACCGGCCATTCGCTGACCTTTTCCTTGAGGAACCGCAGAACCGTTTGCACCTTTGCGGTGCGGTGCAGGTCCATATGAGTCACCAGCCACAGCTTGATCGACCATTCCTCCAGCGGCGGCAGCATTTCCACCAGATTGTCATTGGTTTGCAGATCAAGACTGGAGACAAAGCCGATCCCCATTCCCGACAACACCGCATGACGCATGCTTTCGGTATCATTACAGCGAAACCGGATGCATTCATCTGGCACCATTTCGGCCAGCCAACGCATAAACGGCGCACGGGGGTTTTCCTGGGCCGAGCCGATGAAACGATGTTGCGTGATGTTGTCCTCGGTCAGCGGGCCAAAGCGGTCGAGATACTCTTTCGTGGCGGTAAGCACTGTCGAAAGGGTGCAGTAGGGTTGTACGATATTGTCCTGATTATCACCGGGCTTGCCCGCCCGGATCGCGACATGCGCCTCGCCATATTCCAACCGGTAGAGCCGCAGATCGGTCAGGAACTGGACCTGCAACTCCGGGTGTTCCTCCTGAAATTCGCCAAGAGCGGGAACAACCAGCGGGGCGATGACATTCAGCGAGGTGATCAGCAATTCGCCAGTCACCTCATTACCGCGCCCCTTGATACGGCTGGCAAGTTGCGTGAACTGGTCGTCAGCCCGCCCCCCAACAGCGAGCAGATCCTGCCCGGCTTCGGTCGGCGTATAGCCTCGCGCGTGGCGTTGAAACAGTTTCGCGCCGAGCCGGGATTCGAGCGAGTCGATATGCCGGATCACCGTCGCATGATGGACCCCCAGAACCTCGGCCGCGCCGCTGACCGTCCCCATGCGCGCCACCTGATATGCGGTGCGGATCTCGTCCCAATCGCTAAATGACATCGGCTTTTGTCCTGTCTGTGCATCACTTCACGCTTCCGCAGTCATCATGCCAACTCTGTTCACCGGAGCAAGGGAAAAGCTGTGGCGGCTTTGAGAGCGTTTGACCGCCATGCTTTGCAAAATCGCACAAAGACTGTTTTGAAATCTGCGTTTTGTGCGGTCACCGACTGATTACTTCCTTGCTCAGACGCAACCCAAGACATCCAAGGACAGTATCCCATGACCCATTCCATCCTGCGCATTGACGCTTCCGCCCGTCGTGAAGGCTCTGTCAGCCGAGAGCTGACGGACCGGATCATTGCCCGCTTTCCCGGGGCATCCGTGACCACACGCGACCTGGCCCCAGGCCTGCCCCTGATCAACGAGACCTGGGTCGGTGCCAATTTCACCCCTGCGGCAGAGCGCAGCGACGAACAGCGCGCCACTTTGGCCCTGTCGGATGAACTGATTGCAGAGCTGCACGCCGCCGACACGCTGGTGATTGGCCTGCCGATCTACAATTTCGGCGTTCCGGCAACCCTGAAAGCGTGGGTAGACCAAGTGGCCCGTGCGGGCGTGACCTTCCGCTATACAGAAGCCGGCCCCGAGGGTCTGCTGACTGGCAAACACGCTATCGTCGTCGTCGCCTCTGGCGGCACGGAAGCGGGATCCGACTTTGACTTCGCCACCGGCTATATCCGTCATGTGCTTAGCTTCATCGGTATCACCGATGTGGATTTCGTCACGGCAGACCGGTTGGCAATGGATATGGACGGAACGCTGAAATCCGCACACAGCCAGATCGACGCCCTGCCTCTGGCGGCCTGATCTATCAGACGGGGCGCGCAGGAAACTTCCCAAAGTCGCGCGCCCCGTGCTAACCTTGCCTCATGTTTCGCCTTGCGATCCTGTTGATGGCATTGCCCTTCCCGGCCATGGCCCTGACCTGCACCATGACATTTTCGGTGCATGTCACCCATGGGATCGGCCCCTATCCGCCCGGTACAGACCTGAATGGCACCGCCGAGTTCGAAACCTTGCGTAGCTTCCGGCAGGAGGGCGGGGCAACGGCCCATCTGGCCACCGGCACCATGGGGCTGGATGGCCATATCACCGGCAGGCTCTGGACCCTGATAACCACAAGCCGCACTGTCGCCGCCGATCTGGTCGGGCTTTATGCGCTGGATGTGGAGGGGCTAAGCTTTGTCGGGCAGGAGTTTCGCGGACCCATGGCGATCACGCTTTATGGCGACCCAGGCAGCTGGCCCCATGCCCGCCCGCCCATCACGCAAGAGGAATGGGACAGCCTGACCCTGCGGCGGTCCTTTCAGCTACATGCGCCCGACAGTTCGGACATGTTGGGGGGAGATATCACTCGGCTTGAGGCGAGTTGCGAGGACTGAGCGATGCAGGTGCAGGAATCCAACGATCAGCGGCTTGTACTTAGCGAAAAGGATGGAGAGCTGTCTCTGATCTATGTGTTCATTGCGGTGTTGATCATCGGCTTTGCCATTCCAATTCACTTGTGGGGCGAACTCAACTGGCTGGCCTATCTGGGATACCTGCTGGCAATTTGGGTCTTGGTTGTTGCTTTGCTCTCCCGCAACAGCTGGCACAGGCTGATCTTAGATCGCAGTGCCGATCAGGTGGTCTATACCCGCAAGCTGGCCATCCGACGCAGAAGCGAGACTATGCCGCTCTCCGCTGTTCACTCTATCGTCGTTAAGGAACGCGAAATCCGTGTCGAAAACGGAAAATCCACTGTGTACCGCGTGGTCATTCGCCCGTTCGAGGGCTCTGGGCACTACGCCATCGGCTTCCTGATGTCACGGCAAGGGGGCAACGCAGTCGCGCAGCGCTGCAATGAGTGGCTTGGAACAGACACAGCGTCGACCAGCGCTTGACTCACCTTAAGACGAGCCGTAAACGGGCTCCCAATATCCGGGAAGTGCCAGCTTTCCGGTCCTGAGTCTGTTTTCAGGATCGCCCCCCGTCAGCGAGTTTCGCCCACGGGGGTGTTGGTGCATTCCTCGCGGTCCCTTATCTGGGGGACAGCAACCGAAGTAGATGAAAAGGGGCTGTGCCCATGTTCGAAAATCTGTCCGAACGCCTGTCTGGTGTCTTCGACCGTCTGACCAAGCAGGGCGCCCTGTCTGAGGATGACGTTAAGACCGCCATGCGCGAGGTGCGCGTTGCGCTGCTGGAAGCGGACGTGTCCCTGCCTGTTGCGCGCAACTTCATCAAATCGGTTGAAAAGAAAGCCACCGGTGCCGCCGTTACCAAATCGATCACCCCGGGCCAGCAGGTCATCAAGATCGTTCATGACGAACTGATCGAGACCCTGCGCGGCGAGGGCGATCCCGGCGCGCTGAAGATCGACAATCCGCCCGCGCCGATCCTGATGGTTGGCTTGCAGGGCTCCGGTAAGACCACCACCACCGCCAAGCTTGCAAAGCGCTTGAAGGAGCGCGAGGGCAAGAAGGTGCTGATGGCCTCACTCGACACCAACCGCCCGGCGGCCATGGAACAGCTGGCTATTCTGGGTGTGCAGATCGGCGTGGATACGCTGCCGATCGTGAAGGGAGAGACCGCACAGCAGATCGCCAAGCGCGCCAAGACGCAAGCGAGCCTTGGTGGCTATGACGTTTATATGCTCGACACTGCGGGCCGTCTGCATATCGACGCCGAACTGATCGCTCAGGCGCAAGAGGTCCGCGACATCGCGAATCCTCGTGAAACCCTGCTGGTCGTCGATGGCCTGACCGGTCAGGACGCAGTGAATGTCGCGCAGGAGTTTGACGATAAGATCGGCGTGACCGGTGTCTGCCTGACCCGCATGGACGGTGACGGTCGTGGCGGCGCGGCGCTGTCGATGCGTGCGATTACCGGTAAGCCCATTCGCTTCGTCGGTCTCGGCGAAAAGATGGATGCGCTTGAGACCTTCGAGCCCGAGCGGATCGCGGGCCGCATCCTTGGCATGGGCGACATCGTGGCCCTGGTCGAGAAGGCGCAGGAAACGCTGGAAGCCGAACAGGCCGAGCGCATGATGAAGCGCTTCCAGAAGGGTATGTTCAATATGAACGACCTGCGCGGCCAGTTGGAGCAGATGCTCAAGATGGGCGGCATGGAAGGCATGATGTCGATGATGCCGGGCATGAAGAAGATGGCCAAGCAGGTCGAGGATGCCGGGTTCGACGACAAGGTGATCAAGCGCCAGATCGCGCTGATCAACTCCATGACCAAGCGCGAACGTGCCAACCCCGCGCTGCTTCAGGCCAGCCGCAAGAAGCGGATCGCAGCGGGTGCTGGTCAGGACGTGAGCGAGCTGAATAAGCTGCTGAAGATGCACCGCCAGATGTCCGACGCGATGAAAAAGCTCGGCAAGATGGGCACAAAGGGCATGATGCGCGGTGGCCTCGGCGCGCTCTTCGGCAAGGGCGGCGGGATGCCCGGTATGCCCGGCGGCCCCGGTGCGGGTGGCATGGATCAGGCGGCGCTTGAACAGGCCGCCAAACAACTCGGTGCCCCCGGCGCGGGCAACATGCCCGGTCTTGGCGGCGCGCCCCTGCCCCCCGGCCTGTCGGGCTTCGGGAAGAAGAAGTGACCACGGCCCTGCCGCATATCCCCACGCTCGAAACCGAGCGTCTCGTCCTGCGCGGCCCGCGCATGGAGGATGTGCAGCATTGGTGCGCCTTCACGGCAACCAGCCGGGCCGAGTTCATTGGGGGCGCGATGATCGCAGAACCCGGCAAGGCGTGGCGCGCATTTGCCCATGTGGCCGGTATGTGGATGTTGCGCGGCTATGGCAGCTTCGTCTTCGAACTGAAATCCGATCCGGGCACACCTGTGGGCATGACCGGCCCCTGGCATCCGCTGGATTGGCCGGAACAGGAACTTGGCTGGACGGTCTGGAACGCTGATGCGGAAGGCAAGGGCTTTGCCCTTGAAGCCGCGAAAGAGGCGCGTCGGTTCGCCTACGAAGATCTCGGCTGGCCGACGGCGGTGTCCTATATCGACAGCCGCAACACACGGTCCATCGCCTTGGCGGAACGCATGGGATGCGAATTGGACACGAATGCCAAAGCACCCGAAGCCGACGAGGGCGACGTCATTCTGGTTTACCGCCACCCCGCCCCGGAGGCGCTGCAATGATCCGCGCCCCGCACGAGATCCCCGCGACCGGCCCCGCCGCCACGTTCGCCGCGCAGCTTCAGGCCGCGCTGCCGATGCTGGACACCGACCGGCTGATCCTGCGCGCCCCTCGGATCGAAGATTTCGAAATCTACGCTGCCATCGGCGAAAGCGAGCGTGGCCGCTATCTGGTGGACGACAATACCGACCGTGATGCGCTTTGGCTCGATTTCGCGCAAATGGTCGCCTGTTGGCTGTTGCGGGGGCATGGCGTCTGGACGGTCGAGACCCGCGATACGGGCAAGACAATCGGCTTCGTCCTTCTGGGGTTTGAACCGGGCGACCATGAACCGGAACTGGGCTATCTGTTCCTGCCCGAGGCAGAGTGCCACGGCTACGCGCAGGAAGCGGCCCGCGCGGCCCGTGCCTATGCCTTCGACACGCTCGGGCTGAAGACGCTGGTCAGCACCATCGACCATGACAATGCCCGGTCTATCCGGCTGACCGAACGGCTTGGCGCGGCGCGCGATTCCGCTGCTGAGGCCGCCCATAACCACGCCATCCAAGTTTACCGCCACAGCGCAGAGGAGACCCTGCAATGAGCGACGACACCACCCGCGCCGCCGAGATCCTGAAGGGGCATCGCGAGTCCATCGACCGGTTGGACGCGATCCTTGTCTACACGCTTGGCGAGCGGTTCAAACACACCCAGGCTGTGGGTCGGCTCAAGGCCGAACATGACCTGCCCCCCTCCGACCCGGCCCGCGAAGCCAAACAGATCGCGCGGCTGGAGGATTTGGCAAACGAGGCCGATCTCGACCCCGAATTCGCCAAGAAGTTTCTGAACTTCATCATCGCTGAAGTCATTCAGCACCACAAACAACACCAATCCTGAGGCTACGGCCTCGACCGCCATTCAAAGGAGAAACTCACAATGGCTATGAAAATCCGGCTCGCCCGCGGCGGCTCCAAAAAGCGCCCCTTCTATCGCATCGTGGCGTCCGACAGCCGTATGCCGCGCGATGGCCGCTACATCGAGAAGCTGGGCACCTACAACCCGCTGCTGCCCAAAGACAGCGAAGACCGCGTTCAGATGAACATTGAACGCGTTCAGTATTGGCTGGGTGAAGGCGCACAGCCGACCGACCGCGTGTCCCGCTTCCTCGAAGCTGCTGGCGTCGTCGAGAAGAAAGAGCGTTCGAACCCCAAGAAAGCCGTCCCCGGCAAGAAAGCTCAGGAACGCGCAGAAGAGAAAGCTGCCAAGGCCGCTGAAGCTGCCGAAGCCGAAGCCGCACCGGCAGAAGAAGAAGCCGCTTCCGAAGAGTAATCGGAATGCGCGCGTTTTCTCGCGGCTTTCAAGACGATCTGACGGATCTGATGCGGTGGCGGCGCGATGTGCGCCGCTTCCGGTCGGACCCGGTGGACGAGGCGCTGTTGGCGGAAGCCCTCGGCGCCTTTTCCCTTGCTCCCTCGGTTGGACTGTCAGAACCGTGGCGGCTGGTCCGTGTGGACAGCTCTGAGAAACGGGCGCTGGCCCTCGCCAATTTCGAGGCCGCCAATACAGAGGCGCTGGCAGGCTATAAAGGCGATGCAGCTGAACGCTACGCCGGGCTGAAACTGTCAGGAATGCGCGAGGCCCCGGTTCAGCTGGCCGTATTCTCGGATGAGGCGACCACCAAGGGCGCGGGCCTGGGCCGACAGACCATGCCCGAGATGCTGCGATATTCAGTCGTTTCAGCCCTGATGCTGTTCTGGCTGGCAGCGCGGGCGCGGGGGCTTGGCGTCGGGTGGGTCTCGATCCTTGATGACGCACAGCTGACGCGCGATCTGGAGGTGCCGGAGGATTGGGCTCTCGTCGCCTATCTCTGCGTTGGCTGGC
Source organism: Nioella aestuarii (assembly GCF_050896395.1). NCBI lineage: Bacteria > Pseudomonadati > Pseudomonadota > Alphaproteobacteria > Rhodobacterales > Paracoccaceae > Nioella > Nioella aestuarii. Next base: position 43,755 of record NZ_JBPBBA010000030.1, read on the forward strand.
CCGAAGAGGATGGTGAAACACCGGAATTGGAGCGGCTCGGATGGGAACAGCGAGACAAAACGCTGGACCTGCTGATCCGGTGAGAGACTGAGCCGTGATCCTGCTGCCGATTGCCTTCGCGTTTCTCGGACTCTACCTGCTGATTTTGGGCGACGGTCCGGCGAAGCTGGTAGGGGCAATTCTGATGCTGGTGGCCGCAGGTTTCATCTTCCTGTTCTGGGTTGCGATTTACGTGGAATTACCGCCGGTTGAGGCTTATCTTCCCGCGATGGAGGTTCGTTATGTCTGACAGAGTTTGCGTGGCCGCGATTACCGGGTCCTATGGGGTCCGGGGTGAAGCGCGGGTCAAAAGCTTCTGTGCCGAGCCTTCGGCGCTTGGCGACTATGGTCCGTTGTCCGACGACAAAGGCACGCGCGACTTCAAGGTGACGATTACCCGCCCGGTCAAGGGCGGCTTCGCGGTGCGCCTTTCCGGCGTCAAGACCAAGGAAGAGGCCGACGCGCTGAAGGGCACCAAGTTATTTGCCCCGCGCGACGCATTGCCTGCCCTGCCAGATGATGAATTCTACCACGCCGACCTTATCGGCCTTGCCGTTGTGGACACCGGCGGGGCAGATCTCGGGCAGGTTCACGCCGTGCTGAACCACGGTGCAGGCGACCTGCTGGAAATCCGCCAGCGCGGCAAGTCCGGCACCGTTCTTGTGCCATTCACTCAGGCGATCGTGCCAACGGTTGATTTGGCCGCAAGGCGGATGGTTGTCGACCCGCCAGAAGGCCTGTTCGAAGACGAGTAACCCCTAGCGCGGGCAGAACAGTCCCCGGCAGGATGGCTCAGCTTCAAGCTCGGATTCCATCGGAAGCAGGAAAGCCTGTACCTCGGCATGGTCGCTATGACTTACGAAATCGAACGGGTTTCGGGTGATAACCTGACTCATCGGTCCGTCCATTGGCCCCAGGAACACATCAATGTGGTTGCCAATCACTGCGCCGCCCGTGTCTTCGCAGATGAATATCCCGTCATGCACGCTGCCATCGGGCAGGGTAACGCCGTCGGCGGCAGGGATGTAGATGCGCTGACCAAATTCTGGGTAGCCGCCATTCACCCAAGGCGTTGATCCGCCGACCCATCCCAGATCACAAGCGATCGTGCGGAACGGATGCAGCGGATTGCTGCGGGCACCCGTGCCGTAGGGATGCGGGGATCTGCGCCAACGCACCCGTTCGCTCGGACCATGGCTGCAATTGGCCTGAGGCGAGCCGGTAACACCAGCAAAGTTGAAAACCTCGCCCCCAACCCGCAAACTGCCTGCCAGCGCCCCTGCGCACCAATCTGCGCGTGCAACGGTTGGACCAATCTCTCGTCCGCGCATGTTGCGGATCGGAACACCGCCCTCATCTGTGCGGCCATCCACAAGTCGGTAGATTGTGGCCCAGACCATGATCGGAGTGCCATCAGGCGGCGGAGAATCCTGAGCACTGCATCCAGCAACGCCCAGCCCAAACCCGCATAGAAGCAGGCGGCGCAAGAAACGAGAGACCATGGGCGTTAGAAATCCATTATTTATAAACTGCCCTATATCCCAGCATTTCTCGAGAAAAATCAAGCTTTGCCCACAGATGGGACCATGAGCGGATTGTTTCGAGCTCGACGCTACCACTACGATTCCAGAGCCTTATCCGGAACGGAAAAAGCTATCTCTTGATCACTCCTAACCCACTAATCTTGTTGAATTATTTTTTATTTCTCTGGCCTTACAGCTTTCAAATTTTTCGGTCGGCCAGACGCATGGTGTTATCGTTTCCACCCTGACCGAGAACACGATGCCACTGCCCGCAGAACGCTTCTTGGCGGGGTCAGGTGCGCCCTAGCGCAGGTCCGCAAGGTCTGCGCGCAGGCGGTGTTCTGCCTCCTGCAAGGTGCAAAAGGCCCGATAGCGGGCGTCATGCATCTGCTTGATATGCCCACCCTCAGCAAGAAACTGTCGTTCGATCGAAGACATTGCGGCCATGGCCTTCACGAGGGTGTCATGGGCGCCGCTTGCCACCGCCCCCAGCATGGCGGCCCCGAGTAAGACCGGCTCCGGGCTTGCCGATCCAGCCACAGGCATACCGGTAGCATCGGCGATCAGCTGCTTGATGGCCGGGCTTTGCCCTGCCCCTCCGCTGACAACGATCGAGGAAGGTGCGATCCCGTGACTGCGCTGAGCCTCGATGATCTGACGCAGACCGTAACCAACACCGAGAACCGCGGCCACGTAGGTCGCGACCAGGTCATCATAATCGGTCGACAGGGAAAGACCGGACCACACGGCCGTCGCCGCCGGATCAGCAAACGGTGCGCGGTTGCCGAGAAAATCCTCCCAGTGGACTCCAGGCCAGTCATGCACCGACACTCAATCCGGACCACTCAGATGGGGCTGATCAGCTGCAATAGGCGCGCCAAAGCTTTTGTACGGCGTTCGATGCGCATATTGTCATCTGCGCGGCAGCAATAGACCCTAGCATAGACATGAAGGAATCTCTTTATGTAGTCGGGTTCTGGAAAGTCCGCAGTAGAAAGATCGAGCAGTTCCAGCTCTTCTTGGTTGGACACCTGAACGCAACAGCTTTCGTATTCAGCGCGCCCTGAGATGATCACCTTCTTCAGGTGCAGAAGGGCCTCCAACCCGACACCTGAGTTGACGGTGAATACGGCTTCTGCCCCAGGTATTATCGCATGAATGGACTCATTCGAAAGAACCACGTTCTCTGCCGTTGATGCATTTTCAAGGAACTTGCTCACACGGGCATCCATGCATCGCGGATGTCTTTTGAAAACGACTACAAGGCCGCGGTCCTGGGCCCAATCAATGACAGCATCAGCCAAATCGAGGAGTGGTATCCGCGCGTTCTGAGAAACGGTATCTTCAATCATCTGCATGGCGAAGAAGACATAGGGCCTTGACGAAACAAAGCTCGTTTGCGGCTGGCTGTACTTCGAGAGGTTCTCGGCCACGAACTCTGCCCTCAGCTCTTGAAACGTCACCTCCGCCCTGTCTGAATCCGTCGCCGCAATTCGGGTATCGTAGCTGCCCCGGCTTGCGATTGATGACCATCCAGCATAGCCCGCGCGATCAACAGTCAAGTATCCCTTCAGGGCAGCGTCTTTGACATAGAGGGTATTGGGTGCGTTCCCGAAACCGTGCCACACCAGCCGAAGGCTTTTCGGATCTGATCGGCGCATGTCGCCACCCATCGATCGGTCGTTGCCTCGCCACTGGTGCACAGGATGAATGGGCAGATTGATTTCTTCGGCCGATCGAAGAAGCTTCTTGTAGAAAGCACGCGCGGGTTCCAGGTCTTCGTGAGCGCCGCTGGAGAACAGGTTTGAAATCCCAAGTGTGATCCCTGCCGCTCCTTGGGCGCTCTCGATTTTATCATCCTCGTCCTGGGTGAGTTCTGCGGCCTTGGCCAGCTTTGGGGCCTTGGCAAAAACCTCGGCCAGCCCCGCAGCATTGGCATAGTCACTCAACGATCCAGTGTTCTGCAGCAATGCAGCTTGTCTGCGCGTCCAGTTCGCCGCCTGTGCCATTGGCCAGCCATGCCGGACGAAATGTTCCAACAGCCAGTCAACCAGTTGGTACGCCCTGCGCAGATAGACGAAGTGGATTATCTCGTCAGGCTGCTCCGGCTGGTTATGATTGAGGACTTGTTCTTCAACCCGTCTCCACGCCAAGGCCACCAGATCCTCTGCGGCGGCCTCATTTCCTGCGTCCAAGTAGTATAACGCTGCCTGATGCGCGCGCGGAAATGGTGCGTTTTGGAAAGCGAACCCCTTGCTGAGCGTTGTCGCCGCTTGGTCGAAGCGCCGTTGAGACGCCAGCGCAAGAGCCTGCAACTCGATGACATCATCCGAGTGAACCGGTTTCCACTCCGTTTCTGACAGACGTATCAGCGCGGTTTCTGGCTGTGCCGTTCCGATTAATCCACGGATCTCGATGAGTGTCTCGCGGCAGGTAAGGGCTCGCCGTGTTTGGATATCGGAGACAATATCCAGTATCGCATCAAACCCGTTGTAGCGGCTCAACTTTTTGAGCAACCGAAGAAATAGTCTTTCCTTCCATTCCTCAGGCCACTTCCGCTCTAGGAATCTGACCATCTCCTTCCCAAGGTCCCACTGCCCCACCAGATAGAGAGAACTCACATGGGCGATTGCTGCATCGAAATGGTCGGCTATCTCTGACCCAAGGACCAGTTGTTGACGGGTGACTTCCGTGAACCGCTTACATTCAAACAGAAGCTCGATATGCATCGAACGGACCAGCGTGGGGTCAAGGGATTTTGGTGCAATGTTTAGGATGCTGTCTGCCAACAGCTTTGCCTGCCCAACTGCGATGACACTTTTCACAAATTGCGCGAAGCTTTCCTTTGACATGTCGCCACCACTCGTCAGGCGACCCGAAGAAGCAGATATGATTTGGTCGTAGAGACCGCGCTTCCTATAGCTCTCGACCAAAGCATCGAAGGCTTCGGAATTGTCGGGGTCAGAACTCAGCAGTCTGTGCGCCGAACGTTCCGCGTCCTCGTAGCGTTCAAGGCAAAGAGCGATCTGTGCAAGCTTCAGGCGACCGGCAGAGGAAAGCCCAAAGGCATCTTCTGCTTTGCTAAGAATGTCGAAGGCAACGCGACGATCTTTGCTCGCAAGATGCTGAAGGGCCTGTTCAGCGCACCACTCCATCAGCAACCCGTTGTTCGCTGGTGCTGCGTGCGCGACCTCACTGAACGTTGTGAGCAACGCATGTTTTACCGAATTGGGTGTGGTGCTTTTTCCAAGAACCGCAGAAGCGATACGGGTAAGGCCTTGTGTCCAGGTGTTCTCATCACTCTCGCTCACAAGGGATGAGGGTGCCTCACTCACCAAGTTTGCGCGCGCTGTTCTCTCCATTCTCTGTCTTTGGCGACCAAGATGTCGAAGCGTCGTCAATGGGGCCGACAGCCCGGTGGAGTCAGGCATCGCATAACGGCAGTAGCGAAGGAGAGTCGTATGCGCGAGCTGTTCAAGACTAAGCGTTCGATTTCGCCGCTCAGCTTGTCGTCTGTCGTCGGTCAGCCCCCACCCTGCATAGAACGGGATGCCGAATGTTGTAACGTCTGCGCCGAAAAGCAGCGCCTCGAAGCCGAGCTGGCTGGTAACAGTATAAAGTCGCTTTGTCCTTCGAAATAGCTCTGATGGGCTCACGTTGTCCGTCAAGAAGCTCACGTTTTTGGGCAGGCTGTCGACCTTCAGACAGCCCTGCTTTTTTCCGGCAGCCACATCTGGATGGGTTTTGATGACGATATTGGTGTTCGGGTTCTCATCCAATGCTGAGCTCAGCATCCGTTCGAATACCTGCGGATCATTATGGGCACCCAGAGTCACGGACAGATCTTGAAAGGTCTGATCCGCAATCAAGATGAAATCGCGGCTTGGAAGATGATCAGGAAACGGATCGAAGGGCAGGTTGTACTTGGTAAGATTGAGCTTCCTTATGAGCTCAATCAGTTCTTGCGCTTCGGACTGTTGTTGGTCGGATAGACTTCCTGTTGCCAGCAGCATCGCTTCCAGGCGTGACGGTCGGGTCGCATCATAGAATACACCAAGGTCGTCGACGGTAATCGACAGGGGCTTAGCGCCATCCACACCCAAACCATTCGACCTGAAGTAACCATCTTCAATAACGAAATGTGGCTTCTGCCAGCGTGTAGCGTAATCACGGGCAAGTGGACCATTCTTACCCTTGTATCCCCAGGACATAACTGCATCGACGCCAAGCACGGCTTCTTTGACCATTGGCACCCATTTTTGCACTTCCGGAAAAAATGAGGACAGGCGCTTTTCGTTGAATTGTTCCTTGATCAGGAAATAGCCGACAACAGGGGGAAGCTTGATCTCAGCGAACTTTGCTTGCCCGCTGAAACCTCCAAGAGATTGATGACTAACCATTTTGGAGCCGATCAGCCGTAGTCAGGTGGATCTTCATTGTCCACCGTCACCACCTGCGTCGGTGCTATTGTTGCTGTCGGCGGTGCGATTAGCAGTCCCGCCAACTCTGCTGGACATACGCCAGCGGCATATTGCAGGACCGAAGAGAATGATCCTGGAACGGCTTCCACGATAGCGTTGAGCAGCGCGGCGATCTCTTCTAAGCGATCATTCCCATCACCGGAGCACTCACACCCGACCGCGGCTGCTGTGACTGCGAGCGTATTTTGCGGGAACACAGCCGCGAAAGTGGTAACCACCAACTCACGTTCACTGCGATAGCGGTCCAACATGAATGCAAGTGTCGGTCCAAACTTGGTGCCGTCAGCTTGCACCGTGAACAAGGCTGTTGCCAGGGCGCCAGGCTCTTCGCCTTCGGCAGAAATAATTGTCTCTCTGTCAACTAACCCCAGTTGATCTGGTTCGCACATAGGTACGGCTGCTTCGTCCGGGCCTTGAGTGCTAATAGCGATAATGGTTTGAGCAGGAATTCCCCTGATACCCACCAGGGTTGAAAGCGCCACGATGCTTGCTGCGTTGAGTAGTTTGGAAGTCTTCATCGTACCCCCCAAATGACAATTAGTAAGCAGATGAAACTAATCTCAAAAATGACACAATGTCAATGCTAATAGTTGTTTAAGTCAACTACTTACGCCACTTCGTCCAAGAAAATTCTCAATAAATCACGGATAGATAGCCAATGGCGCAGAATACGGCCCCAACATACAGGTAGAGACACAATAGGTAGGGCTATTGCTGACACTCTACACAAGCATGACACTATTTTGTCGCATACGGCCCTCAGCGGACAAAGTAGAACGGTTCACCCAAAGGCATGGCCTGATCTCAGCTCGGCCAAACCACGTTAACGAATCGGGGAGTTCCTTTGAAATGATGCGTTTAGCCGTCGCTGCTATGGGCTTCTGGCAGAGTGCACACCGATCAGGACGTCCCGAAGATGCCACCTGCATTCACAACACGCCACTGACTGCGGTTTGCCGGGTTCTGGATCCGAAGAAAGGTGTATCCGGTCGAGCGCCAATCGACCACTCGGTTAGTTAGATTGTCCAACACCATGTCGCCTTGATCCGTGCGAACAATCAGAACCGCGTGGCTGCCTCCACTACGATCCAGTACAGTCGCCAGGAGAAGAGCATTTGCCGGGACACCCCTCTCAATCAACTGCATCATCTTGAGCAGTGCAAAATCTTCGCAGTCACCACCGCGCTGTGTAGGCAAAGCCCAATGCTCAGACACACCGTATTGAATTTCGTCCTCGATTGGGCGAACTGACCGGTTCACTGCCAAGTTGACCGCCCGAACCGTTGCCATAAGCGCGGAAGGAATGGAGGAGCCTTGCCCCCCTCTTGCACATGCCCAGGTGAAGCGAGTGCAAAGATCCTGCGCACCCTGCGGAGCTTGGGCACCGGCCCTTTCAGGTAAGTAAGTGCCAGTATTGGAATGACCAGAGCTTGCTGACAGCTCTCTCGACGCCATTCCGACAGATGCAACGGTGAGGCAAAGTAATATGGCAATGCGCCGAGCGAGACCCGAAATGAAAGGCTTCCAAGGCGTGGCGCTGACCCGCATTTCATAGGTGGAATGAAGGCAAGGTCCATCAACGGTGCTTTCCGTGGCACCCATATATGTAGGGGTCATTAGCCTGCTCGCTCTCTTTGCCCCCAAGACCTAGATTGCGTGCCAGAAAATTAAGGCAAAAATATGAAGTCTTGAGCAAAGCGTTTGACATGTTGCAGAGAGGACTCGGACATCCAAAACAACCCCAACGCGACTGCAAAGCACAACAGGGAAGAGGTGGTCATGAAGTCACTCATCAAAGCATACGGCCAGATCGCTTCCATCTAGCCCTTCATCCATCCTCGCAGTCTCGCATTCTTCCACAGTGCATCAGTGCCTCCCCGCTCAGCGAAGCAACACAAAAAGCCACCCTTGGGCGGTTTATAAGTCTTTGATATCTTGTGGTTTTATTTTGGTTGCGGGGGTAGGATTTGAACCTACGA